>JALYHF010000064.1 GCA_030776745.1 Actinomycetota bacterium
CCCGCGCGCCGGTCGAGGGCGCCCGCTCCTACGGGCGAGCTCTGGTCGACTCGGTCCTCCCCGACCACCGCCTGGTCATGGTGGGACAGGGCATCGAGGCCGACGCTTTCGGCCCCCAGCCCCTCGACGCGGCGGCCCGAGCGCAGCTGGAGGCGGTGCTCGAGCAGATCGACGGGGCGGTACAACGATGACGACCGCCCCCGTTGGGTGAGGAGCGGGAGCCTAAGAGGGCCATGCGGTCCGCCTGCTCACTCGGTGCGGAGAACCAGGGCCGGGTTGAGGCGTCCGGTCAGCCAACCGGCCGGCGACCCCGATCGGAAATCCGACGGCCCGGAGGTTTCGCGGCAGCAAGCGTCGGATTCCTTTGCACGATTCCTCGCCGGAGAGCGCTGTTGTTCTGGGATGCGGCCCGACGGAGTGGTCGACCCATGGGGTACCAGCATGGTCCTCGACCTACCGCCTGCTGGGGAGCGGCGTAGTGGCCCGCTCCGGGGGCGACTCCAGCACCTTCGTGCCAGCTCGTGGGGTGGTGGCTTTCTCGTAGCAGGGCGTCAAAGGATGACATGTGAGCCGCCGGGCCCTTCCTTCGATCCGGTGGGCCGGGTGAGGGTCGGCGCCGCGGCTACGCTCGGACCGAGGCGCGCCGAGACGCCCCCAGTTGGCAAGGGGTGGAAGGAACGAGCATGGGTACGTTCGGCTGGCTGGTCGTGGTGCTCGTCGTGCTGGTCCTCGTGGCGGTGATGCTCGTGGTGATCCGGCGGCGCCGTCGCGGTGGCGGGGTGATCGCCACCAAGGGCAAGCCGTGAAGCTGCTCGTGACCGCCTCCGGGATCCGCGGTCTTCCCGTGGTCACCGTGCGTGGCGGAGCCGACGTCGCCGAGGTGCGCGACGTGATCTACAACCCCGAGGCGGGACGCCTCGTCGGCCTGACCCTCAACAAGCGGGGGTTCTTCTCGGGTCGGCGCCGGGAGGTCCTGCCGGCCGAGGCCATCCACGCCATCGGCCGAGATGCCGTCATGATCCCGGACGAGTCGAGCCTGACAGCCCCAGCGGACGCCCCCGATGAGGTCGGTCACCCGGCAACCGGACGCAACGTCATCGGCGACGACGTACTCACGGAGGCGGGCATGAGCCTGGGCGTGGTGCGCGATCTCGCTCTCCTCGTGGGCAGCACCGGCGAGGTCGTCGGCTACCAGATCGAAAAGCCCAGTGGAGGCCACGGGTACATCCCACTGCCCGCCCAGCTGGCGGTGTCCGGCACGGCGCTCGTGGTCCCCGATGTCACCGAGGAGTTCGTCCGCGACGACCTCATCGGCCTCGGCGCGGCGGTGGACGACTTCCGAGCCCGACTGGGGCTGGCGTGAGTGACTCGTTCCGGCAGGCCACCGGGCGCAAGGTGGTCAGCCGGGCCAGTGCCCAAGACCTGGGCGCGGTCAACCATCTCCTCGTCGACGCCGAGCAGCGCCGGATCGCGGCCGTCATTGTCGGCCGGGGAAGGAAGGCCCAGCTGGTCGACTGGGAGCATCTGAGCGGCGTCGGGCCCGACGCCGTCATGGTGAGCGACGAAGGCGCCCTCCGCCCGCCGCTCGACGAGCGGGAACGGGCAGCTGTCGACGGCAAGCTGGGGCTCGTGGGCAAGCGGGCCCTCAGCGAACGGGGCAATGAGCTCGGAACGCTCGACGACGTCACCTTCGATCCCGGGACTGGAGCCGTGGAGATGCTGCGGATCGGCGACCGAGCGATCCCGGCGGGATCCTTGCTCGGCAGCGGGCCCTACGCCGTCGTCCTCGACGAGAGCCAGGACCCTGCCCCATAGTGCCCAGGTCGGGTAGGGCCCTCCTCGGTGGCTGAGCCGCCCATTCGCCTCGACGACGTTTGCGGACGATGTGCAGCTCCGACTGCTCGCCCCGCCGGGCTCCGGTGTCGGCGGCGAGCACCAGGAACAGCGCCAGCCCGGCATCCTCGACCTCGACGGCTTCGAACAGGGCGACGACGTCGTCGGGCGCGGGCCGGGACGATCCTTGCCCTGGCACCTTCCCGGCTTGGCCCTCGCCGCCGGATTGGCTGGCAGCCACCCCCAGTCGACCCCCTGCTCCAGCGGTGAGCGAACGACGGCGTGCACCCGCCGGACCGTTCAGCTCCACACCGAGTTGCTGTTCCAGCGAGGGGGAAGGCCCAGTCCGGTGGCGAAATGCCACTGACCTGGGTTTCGGTGGGCGCTGAGGGACTCGAACCCCCGACCCCCTCCTTGTAAGAGCGATCCGGTCCTCCGCCTGAGCCGGGCCGAACCCGCTCCAGTCCTGGTCAGAGGCCCTTCGCTCCGCTGCAATCCGCTGCTACC
>JALYHF010000065.1 GCA_030776745.1 Actinomycetota bacterium
GCTCGACCTCGGCCCGTGGCCGGGGCGCGTCCTGACCGTCGCGGCGGCGCCAGGCCGAGGGCGTCACCCCCGGCCCGTCCCCGCTCACGCCGACGCTGGCGCCGGTGCCGATGACGGGATGCCCCCCGTCGAGCCCTTCGCAGTCGTCACCGGGCCCCGTCAACAGCGCCCGGTACAGCGGGCAGCGGGCCAGCAACTCGGCGTGGGTGCCCGTGTCGACCACGGCACCGCCGTCCACCACGGCGATGCGGTCGGCGAGGGCCAGCGTGGACCGGCGGTGGGCGATCAGCAGGGTGGTGCGGCCGTCCATCAGGCGGCGCAGGGTGGCGTGGATCTCCTCCTCCACCTTGGCGTCGACGGCGGAGGTGGCGTCGTCGAGGACCAGCACCCGGGGGTCGGTGAGAAGGGCGCGGGCCAGGGCGATCCGCTGGCGTTGGCCGCCGGAGAGCGTCAGGCCGCGCTCGCCCAGGACGGTGTCGTAGCCCTCGGGGAGCGCCACCACGAACTCGTGGGCCTCGGCCGCCTTGGCCGCGGCCACCACCTCCTCGTCGGTCGCCTCCGGCCTCCCGTAGGCGATGTTGGAGCGCACCGACTCGGAGAACAGGAAGGTCTCCTCGAACACCACCCCCACCTGGCGGCGGAGCGACTCCAGCGTCACGTCTCGCACGTCAACGCCGTCGAGGCGCACGGCGCCGGCCTGCACGTCGTAGAACCGTGGCAGCAGCAACGAGACGGTGGACTTGCCCGAGCCGGAGGCGCCGACCAGCGCGACGGTCTCGCCCGCCTCTACCGTCAGCTCGAAGCCGCGCAGCACGGGCTCGGACCTCAAGTAGCCGAAGGTGACGTCGTCGAAGCGGACGTGGCCTCGCACCGGAGGAAGCTCGGCGGCACCGGGACGCTCGACCACGACGGGGTTGGAGTCGAGGAGCTCGAAGATGCGCTCGGCGCCGGCCCTGGCCTGCTGGCCCGTGGCCAGCGTGACGGCGAACATGCGCACCGGTGGCACCAGCTGCAGCAGATAGGAGGAGAAGACGAGGAAGGTCCCGAGGCTGATGCGGCCCCGGAGGGCCAGCCAGCCGCCGAGCGCCAGCACGGCGACCTGGCCCAGGACGGGCAGGGCCTGCAGGGTGGAGGCGAACTTGGCCTGGACGCGCACGGCTCGCACGCGCGACCGGAGGAGGGCGCGGCTGGCCTCGGTGAGGCGGGCCAGCTCGCGCTCCTCCTGCCCGAACCCCTTGACCACCCGGACGCCGGTGACCGCCTCGTCGACTACCCCCGCCACCTCGGCGGCGCGCTGCTGGGCGTCCCAGCTGGCCGGGAACACCGTCGTGCGCAGGCGCAGGGCCACCACCACGAGCCCCGGCACCACCAACAGCACGATGAGGGTGAGCAGCGGCGAGAGGATCAGCATGATCCCCAGCGAGAGGACCAGCATCACCAGGTTGCCGCTCATGAGGGGCAGCAGCGACAACAGTCCCTGGATCAAGGCGACGTCGGAGCTGGCCCGCGAGACGAGCTGGCCGGTCTGGAACTCGTCGTGGCGGGCGAAGTCCAACCGCTGGAGACGCTCGAAGATGGCGTTGCGCAGGTCGTTCTGCACGTCCAGGGCCACCCGCCCGCCCACGTAGCGCCGCACGTGGGCGGCGCCGAAGCGGAAGACCCCCGCCCCCAGGAGCAGGGCCAGCCACGGGGCCAGCGGGCGCCGGCCCCCGCTGACGATGTCGTCCAGGATGACCTTCTGCACCACCGGGGTGAGCGCCGTCACCGTCATCCCGGCCACGGCCATGCCGAAGGCGATGACCACGTTGCGACGATGGGCGGCCAGGTAGGGAAGCATCCGGCGGATCCAGCCCCTGCCCGGTGGCCGAGCGGGCTGTGTCACGGGGTGCGCTCCCCCACCCGCTCGGCCAGGAGGCGGTCGAGGGCCGCTTCGACGGCGGCGAGGGCGGCCACCACGTGGTCGCGGGACTCCACCCGATCGAGCACCTGGTCGAGGCACCTCCCCATCGAGGCCTCAGCCGCCTGCAGCGCCCGACGGCCGGCCGGCGTGATGGTGATGCGGCTGGCCCGCCGATCACCGGGGACCGGCCCCCGGCACAGGTACCCGCGCTCCACCAGCCCGTCGACGGCGGCGGTCACCGTCGGCTTGGCCAGGGCCAGGAGGCCGGCCAGCACGGTGGCCCGCTGGCCCCCCGCCTCGACCATGGCTAGCACCCGGTACTGCGGCAGCGAGAGGTCGTGACAGCCCCGCTCCAGCACCCGGGCTAGCCGGGCGACGGTGCGCACGGCAGAGACGGGCTGGGGCATGGTCGGCACCCTATCGTTCGAGGGTCGAACTTTCCTGGAGCGCCGCTCAGCGCAGGGTCGGTTGGGCCTCCCGGTCGGCCCTGTCCCGCCTCCGGTTCCTCGACACGATGACCCACGCGGCCACGGCGAAGGCCACCGACACCAGCGCCAGCACCACGTGCACCGCCTTGAAGGCGAAGTCCCGGCTCTCGTCGTCCACCACGTTCCAGATGCGGGTCCCCCAGACGTAGACGGTCCAGGCGGCGAAGGCCCGCAGCACCAGCGCTTCACGAGACGACATCGGCCCGACGGTACCCGACCGGCCGACCATCGAGGAGGCAAGCAGCGCCGCGTAGCGTGGCGGCGTGGCCGACCAGCCCGCCGAGGAGCGCTTCCGCGCCGAGGCCCTGGCGTTCCTGTCGGCCCACGCCCGGCCTCGCCCGGAGCCCGGGAGGCGGTGGGGCCAGGGCTCCGACCGGGTCTGGCTGTTCGTCGAGGGCACCCCCGAACAGGAGCGGGCGCTGGTGGAGGAGGCCAGGCGGTGGAGGCAGCGCCTCTTCGACGCCGGCTTCGGCTGGATCACGGGCCCGTTGCGCTACGGCGGGCGGGGCCTGCCGCTCTCCTACGAGCGCATCTACCGCTGCGCCGAGGCCGGCTTCGAGACGCCGTCGGCCCTGCCCTTCGGCGTCGGCCTCGGCGTCGTGGCCCCCGCCATCCTGGCTCACGGCACCGACCCCGTGAAGGACGCCTACCTGGGCCCGATGCACCGCGGCGACGTGATCGGCTGCCAGCTGTTCAGCGAGCCCGGCGCCGGCTCCGATCTGGCCAGCGTGGAGACCAGGGCCGTTCGCCACGGCGATCAGTGGAGCATCACCGGCCGAAAGATGTGGACCTCCGGGGCCCACTTCTCCGACATCGGCGAGATCCTCTGTCGGACCGACCCCGCCGCACCGAAGCACCGCGGCATCACGGCCTTCGTGGTCGACATGTCCGCACCCGGCGTGCGGGTCCGCCCGCTGCGCCAGATGACCGGCGGGGCCTCGATCAACGAGGTCGTGCTCGAGGAGGTCCCCGTCCCGGACGACCATCGCCTCGGTGAGGTGAACGACGGCTGGCGGGTGGCGGTGAGCACCGTGGTGAGCGAGCGGCGAGTCATCGGCGGGGGGGCGGCGGCCGCCAGCGTCCACCGGTTGGTCGAGCTGCTGCGCTGGCTCGGCAAGGACGACGATCCCGTCCTGCGCCAACGGCTGGCCGACGTCCACGTCCACGACGCCGTGGCCGGCTACACCAAGCTCCGAGCCATGGCCGAGCGGGAGGCGGGCCGGGAACCGGGAGCGGAGACGTCCATCGCCAAGCTGGCGCTGACCGACAACCTTGGTCGCGTCTCCGAATTCCTCACCGAGGCCCTGGGGCCCCGGCTGACCGCCGACACCGGCGAGTGGGGAACCTTCGCCTGGGCCGAGCTCGTGCTGGGAGCGCCCGGGCTGCGCATCGCCGGCGGCACCGACGAGGTGCAGAAGAACGTCATCGCCGAGCGGGTGCTGGGCCTGCCCCGCGAAGCGCGCCCCGAGTCCCCACCGTTCTCGGGTCCCTAGCGCCTCAGGACGAGGGGGAGGTGCTCGGGAACGCCGGGAGCACCGGCTGGACGGGCGGGGGCGGCGGACGCAGCCCCCACGGCAGGCTCTCCATGAACACCCAGGTGCGGCGGTGGATGGATGTGGGTCCCCACGCCTTCAAGGCGATCTTGTGGCGGGGGCACGGGTACCCCTTGTTGAGCTCGAAGTCGTAGCCCGGGAAGTGCTCGGCCTCCCCCCGCATCAGCCGGTCTCGCGTCACCTTGGCCAGGATGGAGGCGGCGGCGATGGACAGGCAGGTCGCGTCCCCCTTGACGATGCGCCGGCAGGGGCCCGCCCCCACGAAGTCCCACCGGCCGTCGATGAGCACGTGGTCGGGCGTGAGGCCCAGGGCGTCGAGCGCCCGGCGGGCAGCCAGCTTCTGGGCGGCCGACATGCCCAGCTCGTCACACTCGTGCTGGCTGGCGTGGCCCACCGCCCAAGCCCGGCACCACGTGGCCACGCGGTCGAAGATTCGCTCCCGCTCGTCCTCGGTCAGCATCTTGGAGTCGCGCACCCGGTACACCCTGCGATCCCGTGGCAACACGGCGGCGCCGACGCTGATCGGCCCGGCCCACGCTCCTCGCCCCACCTCGTCGACGCCCACCACCACGTCGTGGCCGTCCTCCCACAGGCCCCGCTCGAGGGCCAGCGACGGGGCCTTGGGCCGCACCGACGGGCGCAGCACCTTGCGGGGCGTCGCCATGCCCCCGGAGGTTACCCCCGCCCCTCGCAGGGGACAGCGACCGGTCCCCCCGCAGTCAGGCCAGTTCCACGGCCGGGGCGCCGGGGGCCACCTCACCGACGACCCAGAAGCCGGCCTCTGCGGCCAAGCGCCGAGCGTCGGCGGGCGACACGGCGGCCAACAGCCCGCCCGACGTCTGGGGGTCGTAGGCCAGCGCCTCGATGGCGGGGGTGACGCTGGAGCTCACCCGGCCCTCGAGGTGGGCGCGGTTGCGGGCGTCCCCTCCGGTGCGGGTGCCGCCCTCGGCCGCCGCCAGGGCCCCGCCGTAGAGGGGCAGGGCCGAGCCGTCGAGGCGCAGGCGGGCGCCCGACCGCTCGGCCATCTCCCAGGCATGGCCCAGCAGCCCGAACCCGGTGACGTCGGTGACGGCGTGGGCGGCGCCCTCGCCCAGCGCCGAGAGCGCCTCTGCCGCGGCCCGGTTGAGGCTGCGCATGGCGGCGACGGCCATGGCCTTGTCGGCCGGTGACCCCCCGGCCAGGAGGATGCCCGTGCCGATGGGCTTGGACAGCACGAGGGCGTCGCCGGGTCGGGCGCCGGCCTTGGTCCAGACCCGGTCGGGATGGACCAGGCCCTGCACGGCCAAGCCGAAGATGGGCTCCTCGGAGCGGATGGTGTGGCCGCCCGCCACCACGCCCCCGGCCTGGGCCACCACCTCACCGGCGGCGCCGAGGATGGCGGCCACGGCCTCCACCGGCAGCCGCTCCGGGAACGCCGAGATGTTGAGGGCCAGCACCACCCGCCCGCCCATGGCGAACACGTCGCTGCAAGCGTTGGCGGCGGCCACCGCGCCGAAGTCGGCGGGGTCGTCCACCAGCGGGGGGAAGAAGTCGGTCGTGGCCACCAGGGCCTGGTCGTCCGAGAGGCGGTACACGGCGGCGTCGTCGTAGGGGGCGAGGCCGACGATGAGGTCGCCGGCCGTGGCGGCGAGCTCTCGGACCAGGGCGTTGAGCGGGGCCGCTCCCCACTTGGCCGCGCAACCGCCGCAGGCGGTCCACTCGGTGAGCTTCAGGTCGGTGGTGAGGGCCATCTCGGCAAGCTATCCCCGCGCCGGCGGGTTCAGGACTGCGGGCCGCGCTGGTGCACCTCTTCGGCGATCCACTCGAGGTAGCTGCGGTCGCCGTAGGCGATGCGGGTGGCGGTGACCTCGGGCGTGTCGTAGCTGTGGGTCAGGCGGATGGTGGCCACCACCTCCTCGAGCCGGTCCTCGGTGGTCTTGGCCACGCAGAGCCACTCGGCGGCCAACTCCAACCGGCCCTGCCACCAGTACCGGCTCTCGAGGGGCCCCGCGACCTGCACGCAGGCGGCCAGTCGCTTCTCCAGCAGGGCGTCGGCCACCAGGGCCGCTTCCTCCTTGGTGGCGGTGGTGGTGAGCACCTGGTAGCAGGCGGCCTCGGGCACCTGGCCAGGCTATCGACGCCCCCGGTCCTAGCCTGAGGCCCGTGACCCGACGCACCGTCGCCATCGTGCCCCACACCCACTGGGACCGGGAGTGGTACGCGCCCTTCCAGACCTTCCGCCTGCGCCTGGTGGACCTGCTCGACCGCTTCCTCCCCGACCTCGAGCACGACTTGGGCTACGCCCGCTTCCTGCTCGACGGCCAGATGGCGGTGGTGGACGACTACCTCGAGGTGCGACCCGAGGCCGAGACCACCCTGCGCCGGCTGTCGGTGGGCGGGCGCCTGGCCATGGGCCCGTGGTACGTGCTGATGGACGAGTTCCTGGTGTCCGGGGAGACCATCGTCCGCGACCTGCAGATGGGGCTGGAGCGGGCGGCGGGCTTCGGGGGGGCTTCGCCGGTGGGCTACCTGCCCGACATGTTCGGCCACGTCGCCCAGATGCCCCAGATCCTGCGCCAGGCCGGCATCGACCACGCCGTGGTGTGGCGCGGCGTTCCCTCCGCCGTGGACCGCTCGGCGTTCTGGTGGTCGGCACCCGACGGCTCGGCGGTGCGGGCCGAGTACCTCGTCAAGGGCTACGGCAACGGCGCCGCCATCCCGGACGACGCCAAGGCCCTGCTGCGCCGCATCGCCACCCACGAGGCCGAGGTGGCCAGCTTCCTGCTCGACGCCGAGGACGGCGGGGGCCTCCTGTTCATGAACGGCACGGACCACCAGGTCCCACAGCCCTGGCTGGGCCGGGTGGTGGCCGAGGCCAACGCCCTCCAGGACGACTACGAGCTCGAGGTCACGTCACTGGCCGAGTACCTGAGCTCGGCCCCCACCCGGGGGCTACCGGCCTGGGAGGGGGAGCTTCGCTCCGGGGCCCGGGCCAACCTGTTGATGGGCGTGGCGTCGAACCGGGTCGACGTCAAGCAGGCCGCCGCCCGCACCGAGCGGGCCTTGGAGCAGATGGCCGAGCCCCTCTGCGCCCTGTTCGCTCCCCCGGGGCACTGGCCGGACCGCCTGCTCGACCTGGCCTGGCGGGAGGTGATCCGCAACGCCGCCCACGACTCGATCTGCGCGTGCTCGGCGGACGAGGTGGGCGCCGCCGTGCTCCACCGCTTCGCCGAGGCGAGCCAGATCGCCGACGGACTGGCCACGCGGGCCCTGGACGCCCTGGCCACCTCGATGGCCGAGCCCGGGCTCGTGATCGTCAACCCGTCGGCCCGGCCGCGGGGTGGGGTGGTGGAGCTCGCCCTGCCCGGCCAGGGGGCGGTGGCAAACGCCCAGGTGCTGGAGGAACGGCCGCCCGTGCTGGCCGACCTCACCATGACGGGCCGAGAGCTGGGCGGCCTTCTCGGTCAGATCCGCAGCCAGCAGTTCGACGACACCACCTACATCAACGCCGTGGACGTGGAGGAGAACGACGGCACCCTCGACGTCGTGCTGCACGCCGATGCGCGCCTGCGCACCGAGCTCGTGGTGGAGGAGGTCAAGCGGGACCTGTACGCCCGCGTCGGCGCCCGCCCGGACCTGGCCGTGCGGGTGCGGATCGAGCAGCCACCCACCCGCCGGGTCCTCGTGCGGGTGTCCGACGTCCCCGGGTACGGCTGGACCACCTGGCGCTCGGATGGGACGTCGGAGCCGAGGGCCGAGCAGCCGGTGCGGGTGGAAGGGGAGACGGTGATGACCAACGGCCTGGTCACCATCGAGGTTGATCCCGACTGGGGGACCTTCGCCGTCGACGGGCTGGGCGGCTTCGACCGGCTGGTCGACGACGGTGACCACGGCGACACCTACAACTACTCGCCGCCCGACGACGACATCCGCGTCGACCGGCCCCGGGCGGTGGCCGTCGACGTGCTCGAGCGAGGGCCGGTCCGGGCCCGGCTGCGGGTCCGGCGCACCTTCGTGTGGCCGGAGCGCATCGACGACGAGCACCGGGCCCGGGTCGGCGAACGGCGCGTGGTCGTCACCACCGCGCTGGAGCTGCAGGCCGGCGAGCGCCTGGTGCGGGTGGCCACCGCGTTCGACAACCCTTGTCGAGACCACCGGCTCCGAGCGTGGTTCCCGCTCCCCCGCCCCGCCACCACGAGCCGGGCGGAGTGCGCCTTCGCCGTGGTCGAGCGGGGCCTGGAGGCAGAGGGCGGTGCCACCGAGCGGGCACTGGCCACCTACCCCTCGCGCCGCTTCGTCTCCGCCGGTGGGCTCACCGTGGTGCACGAGGGGCTGCTCGAGTACGAGCTGGTCGACGTATGCGACGCCGGCGCCCGGGCCCTGGCCCTCACGCTGCTGCGGGCCACGGGGATGCTGTCGCGGGTGGAGATGGCCTACCGGCCGCTGCCGGCCGGGCCCCCGGTCGCCCTCGAGGGCCCCCAGCTGCTGGGGCGGGTGGAGGCCCGCTACGCCGTCCACGTCGGAGAGGCCGACCCCTACGCCCTGGTGGACGACGCCTTCCTCCCCCTCCAGGTGGTGCCGGCTGACGGTGGCGGCGACCGCCCCCCCGGGGGCAGCGCCCTCACCGTGGAAGGAGCGCAGGTCTCCGCCCTGCGGCGGGCCGGCGAGGCCCTCGAGGTCCGGGTCTTCAACCCCTCGGACCACGCCTGCACGGTGCGGCTTCCCGGCCGCTCCGGGTGGCTGGTCGACCTGGTGGGCCGCCCCCTCGGGCCCTTCGACGGGGCCTTCGAGCTCCGCCCCTGGGGCCTGGCCACGGCCCGCCTGGCCCGTTGAGCAAGCCGACCGCCTCGGCCATCGCCGTCGTCGCCCTGCTCGTGGCCGGCTTGGTGGCCCTCGGCCGCGGCACCACGGAGCGGGACGAGGGGGCAACCCCGACCACGAGCACGGCCGGTGCCACCGAGGCGGCCCTTGCCACCACGACCACGACGTCCGTGCCGGCGCCGGTGCGCGACCGCTCGGTGTACGAGGGCCTGGGGGCGTGGGTCGACGTCTACGACTACGTGCCCGTCTACGAGAAGCCGGCCGAGCCGCAGCTCGTCATCCCGGACGCCGTGGACGAGCTGGCCGCCCGCGGCGTGCGCACCCTGTTCCTGCAAGCCACCCGCCTCGACCCCCGCTCGCCCGAGGGCATCGTGGACCGCGCCCGGGTCGGGGAGTTCCTCAAGGGGACCCGCAGCCGCGGCATGCGGGTGGTGGGCTGGTACCTGCCCAAGTTCGCCGACGTGGACGTCGACCTGGCCAACCTCTTGCTGATCCGCGACTTCGAGTTCGACGGGCACCGCTTCGACGGGATCGCCGTCGACATCGAGTGGCGCCAGGACGTCCCGGCCAGCGCCGAGCGCAACCGCCGCCTCGTCGAGCTCTCGGACCGGCTGCGCCGGGCGGTGGGGGCCGACGCCCTGGGCGCCATCGTGCTGCCTCCGGTGCTGACCGAGGTGGTCAACCCGTCGTACTGGCCCGACTTCGCCTGGTCCGAGCTGGCCCCCTACTACGACGTGTGGCTGCCCATGGCCTACTGGACGTTCCGGCCCCGCGCCTCCGGCTACCGGGACGGCTACCGGTACACGGCCGAGAGCATCCGTCGGCTACGGGCCAACCTCGGCAACCCGTCGGCGGCCGTCCACCCCATCGGGGGCATCGCTGACGTGGCCACCGAGGAGGACTACCGGGGCTTCGTGCGGGCGGCGCGGGAGAAGGGAGCGGTGGGCCTGTCCATGTACGACCTCCGTACCACCCACGACGGCGGCTGGGCGGTCCTCCAGCGTCCGTGACCCCTCACCCCCTGTCGTTCCCGATTCGGGGGGGCCGGGTTCGGGCCCCTATGCACTCGGGAACAGGGGTGCCTCCAGCTCGGGCTTGGCCTCGCGCTGCATGAGGGTGAGGATCACGTCGGACGCCTTCTTGCCCTCGTAGAGCACGGCCACCACCTGTTGGGCGATGGGCATCTCGACCTGCACGGTGGCGGCCAGGTCCAGCACGGCGCGGGAGGTCTTCACGCCTTCCGCCACCATGTTGGTCTCGGACACGATCTGGTTGATGCTGCGGCCCTTGCCCAGCTCCTCGCCCACGTGGCGGTTGCGGCTCTTGCGCGAGATGCAGGTGACCACGAGGTCGCCGATGCCGGCCAGGCCCGAGAACGTCGACGGGCGACCTCCGAGGGCGATGCCCAACCGGGTGAGCTCGGCCAGGCCGCGAGTGATGAGTGCGGCGCGGGTGTTGTCGCCGAAGCCCATGCCGTCGACCATCCCACAGGCGATGGCCATCACGTTCTTGAGGGCGCCGGCCACCTCGCAGCCAGTGACGTCCGGGTTGGTGTACACCCGAAAGGCCTCGGTGCCGAACAGGCGCTGGACCTCGGCGGCGATGGTCTCGTCCTCCAGCGCCACCACGCTGGCCGCCGGGTGGCCGGTCATGATCTCGCCGGCCAGGTTCGGGCCGGTGAGCACACCCGCCGGGCGCCCCGGCGCCACCTCGGCGACCACCTCGGTCATGCGCTTGAGCGAGCCCTCCTCCACTCCCTTGGCCAGGCTGAGGACCGGAACGCCGGGAGGGATCCACGGCTCGGCCCGCGTCAACACGTGGCGGAAGCCGTGGGAGGGCACGCCCATGACCACGAGCTCGCACCCCTCGAGCGCTTCGGCCAGCGAAGCCGTCGCTGTCAGCTCCGGCGGGAGCGGGAAGCGGCCCAGGTACGCGGAGTTGACGTGGCGGCTGGTGATCTCGTCGGCCAGGTCCTCGCGACGAGCCCACAGGACGGTGCGCACATTCCTGCACAGAAGGGCGGCGAAGACGGTCCCCCACGAGCCGGCACCGATCACGGCGACCTTGGTGGGCACGGCTTGCACGTTAGCCATGCCCGTACAATCGTCGGGTGGGCCGGGAAGCGTTCGTCATCGCCCAGCTTTCGGATCTGCACTGCGGGTCCCCGTTCTTCGACGCCGACCTGCTCGTGGCCGCCGTGAACGAGACCATTGGGCTCGCTCCCGACCTGGTCGTCATCGGCGGGGACCTCACGGCCGAGGGCTACGCCAACGAGTTCCGCATGGCCAAGACCTTTCTCCAGCCACTGTTCGACGCCGGCCTGACGACGGTCATCATCCCGGGGAACCACGACTCAAAGAACGTGGGTTACGTGCACTTCCGGGACACCTTCGGCCCCGGCGAGGTCCCGGGAAAGTGCGACAGCGTCCTGCACCTCACCGGTGGTGACTCGGTCTCGATGCGCGTCGTCGCCATCGACTCGTCCAAGCCGGACCTGGCCGAGGGCGAGGTGGGCCGCGAGCGATACGCCTGGATCCGCCAGCACTTCGCCGGCGAGGCCGACGTGCGCACCTTCGTGCTGCACCACCATCTGGTGCCCGTCCCGGGAACGGGCAGGGAGCGCAACGAGGTCTGGGACGCCGGGGACGTGCTGGCCCTGCTCCACCAACTGGACGTGCACTTGGTCCTGGCCGGCCACAAGCACGTGCCCTACGTGTGGCTGCTCAACGGGATGCTGGTGGTCAACTCCGGGACGGTGTCCTCCCATCGCCTGCGCGGCTACACCCGGCCCTCGTACAACGTGATCGAGGTGACCCCCGACGCCATCCGGGTCACCCTCAAGTATCCCGGCACGGGGGAACGCCTGGCTGCCGCCCTCGACCGCCCGAGCCTGCGGCTGGAGAGCAGCGCCGAGCTGGCCGGCTTGTTCGCCAAGACGGGCTGGAGGGCGTGATGGCCGAGACGCTGCGGCTGTTCCAGTCCACCGTCGACCCCGCCGACGTGGAGAAGGTCCGCCGGCTCTTCGTCGACGACATCCTGCCGGTGTACGACAGCCTCCCCGGCTGCCTCGGGATCGAGCTGGTGATACGGAGCGAACCCAACGCAGGAGGCCTGGTCGAAGGCGCCGCCCTCTCGCGCTGGGAGAGCCGCCAGGCCATGGAGGAGGCGATGGCCTCCCGTCCCGTGCAGGAGTCCCAGGTGCGGATCTTCGAGCTCCTCCGCCAAGAGCCGGTGGTCCGAGTGTTCGAGGTCTTGGCATGAACCCTGCCACCGGCGCCCCCCGAAGCCGGGTGCGCCGGTGACCGTGGCCGTGGTGGTGCCGGTGAAGGCCTTTGCCGGCGCCAAGGGCCGGTTGGCGCCCGTCCTGGCCAACGAGCAGCGCCGCGCCCTGGTGCGCTCGATGGCCGAGCGGGTGCTGGACGCGGCGGGGACCTTGCCGGTGACGGTGGTCTGCGAGGGCGACGACGTGGCCGCCTGGGCCCGGGCGCGGGGGGCCTCAGTGCTCCGAGACCCCGGGCTCGGCCTCAGCGGCGCCGTGGAGCACGCCGTTCGGTTCGTGGCCGCCCAGGGGTGCACCCGGGCCATCGTGGCCCACGCCGACCTGCCGCTGGCCGACGACCTCACCCGGGTGGCCGACTTCCCCGGCGTGACGCTCGTGGCCGACCGACGGGGGGACGGCACCAACGTGGCCTGTGTGCCGGCCGCATCCGGCTTCCGGTTCTCCTACGGTCCCGGCTCCTGCGCCCGGCACGTCGCCGAGGCCGACCGCCTCGGCCTCCCACTCCGCCTCGCCGACGAGCCGCTGCTGGCCTGGGACGTGGACGTGCCCGCCGATCTGGCCTTCAGCGCCGCGTCCCGGGCGCGCTGAGCACGATGGCGGTGGGCGTCAACCTGTCCCCGCCGTCTCGCGCCCTGGCCGTGGGAGCCCATCCCGACGACGTGGAGTTCGGCTGCGGCGCCACGCTGGCCAAATGGTCGGCGGCCGGCTGCCGGATCCACCACCTGGTGTGCACGGACGGCTCGAAGGGATCGTGGGATCCCGACGAGGACCAAGCCCGACTGGTGGCCACCCGCCAGCACGAGCAGCGCGCCGCCTCTCGGGCCTTGGGGGGCACGGGTGAGGTCGTCTTCCTCGGGTGGCCGGACGGTGAGCTCGAGTCCGGCCTGCGCCAGCGGTGGCAGGTGGCCTACTGGATCCGTGCCCTGCGCCCCGAGGTGGTCCTCGGCCACGACCCCTGGAAGCGGTACCGCATCCACCCGGACCACCGCCATGCCGGCTTCTTGGTGACCGACGGCATCGTGGCGGCGCGCGACCCGCACTTCTTCCCCGAACAGCGAGAGCCACCGCATCGACCGACCGCGCTGCTCCTGTGGGAGGCCGACGAGCCCGACCACGTCGAAGACGCCGAGGGCTTCGTGGAGGCCAAGCTCAACGCCCTGCTGGAGCATCGCAGCCAGTTCCGCTCGACCATGCACGTCGACGAGGCCACCCCCGAGGCGCTCGAACCCTTCCGCTCCCGGGTCGTCGCCCGCCTCGAGGATCATGGCCGCCTCGCCGGCCTGGCCTGGGGCGAGGCGTTCAAGCTCGTCGGCAGCCTCTGACCGCTCGCCCTCGCCCGGGCGCTCGGGATCAGCGCTTGACGGACTTGCCTCCGGCGGCGCCGGTGCCCTTGGTCGGCTTCTTCTTGGCCGCCGAAGCCCGGGCCGACGACCCCTTGGACAGCTCGGTGGGGGCGGGGGTGCCGGTGTCCTTCTTGGCCGGCGACTTCTTCTTGACCGCGGTGGTGACCTTCTTGGCCGCCTCGGACAACTTCTTGGTCGCCGACTTGGCCGGGGACTTCTTGGCCGGTTCCTTCTTCGCCGGCGACTCCTTGGCCGGCGACTTCTTGGCCGCCTGTGCCTTGCCGACGTCCTTGCCTCCGGCGGCGCCGGTGCCCTTGGTCGGCTTCTTCTTGGCCGCGGAAGCCCGGGCTGACGACCCCTTGGACAGCTCGGTGGGGGCGGGGGCGCTGGTCCCCTTCTTGGCCGGCGACTTCTTGGCCGCCGGGGTGGTCTTCTTCGCAGGGCTCATCGCGTACCCGCCTTTCGCTAGCGCTTCTTGGTGGACTTGGCAGCCTTGGTGGCCGTGGTCGCCTTCGTGCCGGTCGCCTTGCCGGTCGCCCTCGACGGCCTGGTGGCCTTGGCGGCGGTCGTCTTGGCCGGGGCCGCCTTCTTCCCTGCGCGCTTGGTGTTGAGCGCCGACTTGAATGCCGATGCCGGTGCGAACCGCACGCCCTTCGAGGCGCCGATCTTCACCGGCTCGCCGGTCTGGGGGTTCCGCCCGGTACGCGCTGCCCGAGAGGTCGGGTTGAACGTACCGAAGCCGAAGATGCTCACCCTCTCGCCCGACTTCACGGCGCCGATCACGGACCGGAGCACCTCGTCGACGGCGGACTCCGCCTGGCTCTTGCTGAGCTCGGCGGCGCTCCTGACCTTCTCAACCAGTTCAGCCTTGTTCACACAGCCTCCTGCTCTTCGGGGAAGTACCTGCAATCAAAGAGGAACGACCGGTCGAGGTCAAGCATTTCCATCCCAACTTTGCCTTGTGGCACAAGGGTTTCTCGAGCCCCACGGCGTGAAACCCTTGTGCCACAAGGGCTCCAGCCGGTCGAGCGGCCCTGTCCCCCTTCCTAGCGGGGGCGGGCGCCGGCGAGGAGCGAGGCGAGGTCGCTCACCTGGTCGGGCGGCGGCGGGGCCACGTCCACCTTGACGCCGAAGTCGTGCAGCTCGTAGGTGGTGGTCACCGTACCCTCCAGGGCTTCTCCCGCGGCTGGTGGCGCCTTCACCTTGGCCAGGTCCACCGAGTGCCGCAGTCTGCGCAGCCGCCCGTCCTCGTCCACCCAGGCGTCGGTGGGGAGCTGGCGCGTGCCGAGCTGGTCGATGATCCTGCCGATCTCGGGCGGCAGCTGCCGCTTGGCCTCGTCGAGGTCCAGCACCGTCCGGTAGTGGGTGGTCTCCACGCCGCGCACCTTCTCGCTGCCCTCATCCTCCACCTCGCCGGAGACACTGCGCAGCAGCCGGATGTAGGCGCTCGGGTCGCTGTTCTGGAGCTGGCCCAGGTTGCCGAGGCCGGACTGCTCGCCCAACCGGTTGACGTCGATCTTCACCCAGGGCCGGGCGGCCAGCTCGGGGACGTCGATGGGGAGCTTCAGGTAGACCAGCTCGCGGAACAGGAGCATCTCGGCCCTGCCCCTCGATCCTGGGAGGCCGAACTGCGCCAGGTCGAAGCTGAGCCGACCCTGCTGGGCGCGATAGTCGAACACCCCTTGTCCCCTGAAGGAACCGGACCTGCGCCCTCCCGCCACCTCCACCACGATGTCGATGCTCGAGGTCTGCTCGGCCAAGGTCTTGCCCGGAGCGTCGATCAAGATCTCCCGGGCGGACCGCTCGCCGCCGCAGGCGCCGACGCCCGCAATGACGGCGATGATGACGACGAGCACACGACGGCGCATGGCGGCGCTCCTTGCAGATCGACGGACGGCCCATCGCCGGCCGCCCCTGCCGCTCCGAAGACGGTGGCCCAGTATGTCACCGGGCATCGGGGGCGCCGCCGGGCGGTAGCGTCCGGTGCGATGGCGGTCAGCGCACCTCCCCTCCGGGACGGGGCGCCGGGTGGCGTCTGGGCCGACCTCAGCCATCGCCCCGTGCCGGCCGTCCGCCTCCCGTTGGCGCTGGCCGCTCTGCACCGGGCCGTGCCGCCCTGGACGCCCGTCCACCTGCGGCTCCTCACCGGGGACGACCGGGGCGACCAGCCGTCCGATGACGACGGGGGCCGGAGCCGCTTCGCGTCGTGGCCCGAGGCGCTCGCCGATGTGTTGGAGGGTGCCGGCTTCGTCGTCGACTCCGTCGCCGCCGACGCCGACGTGGTCCAGGTGAGCGGCACCCGGGCCCGCTCGCTCCCCGACACCGTGGGCCCGGGCATGCGGCTTCTCGTCTGCGGGCTCAACCCCAGCGAGTACGCCGCCGACCGCGGGGTGGGCTACGCCCGTCCCGGCAACCGGTTCTGGCCGGCCGCCTTGGACGCGGGACTGCTCACCCGTTCCCATGATCCTGGGCACGCCCTGCGGGTACACGGCGTCGGGATGACGGACCTGGTCAAGCGGGCGACGCCCCGGGCCAGCGAGCTGGGGCGCGACGAGTACCGCTCCGGGCGGGCCCGGGTGGAGCGACTGGTCCGATGGCTCCAGCCAGGAGCGGTGTGCTTCGTGGGGCTGGACGGATGGCGCAAAGCTGTCGACGCCGGGGCGGTGGCCGGCGTGCAACCGGTGTCGTTCGGCGGCCGGCCGGCCTACGTCATGCCCTCCACGAGTGGCCTCAACGCCCATGCCTCGCGCGAGGAGCTCACCGCTCACCTGCGCGCCGCCGGTCAGCTCGCCGGCTGACGCGCCGGCGGCCGCCCCCTCGCTCAGGCGGCCGGGCCTTCGGAGCGAACCTTCTCCACCTGGCGCAGCGCCGCCTTGAGCTGGCCGATCCACTCGCCCTGGTGCTGACCCACCAGCCGCACGCACCATGCCAGCGCCTCGCTGCGGCTGCGGGCCACGCTCGCCTGCACCAAGGTGTCGAGCACCTCTCGCTCGGGCATGCGCAGGCGCGTCATCACCGGGACGCTGAGATGCGTGAAGATCACCCGCACGTCCCCACACTCGGCACCCCAGGACACCTTGCGTCCGAACCGGTGCTCCGCCTGCTCGGCGATGCGCATGCGCGTGTCCCGAGTCTCCTCCCGGAAGCGTTGGACGCAGGCGATGCAGGCCGCCCGCCAGCCCCCGGCGGCGTCCGCCCCCTCCGGCTCGCCCAGGGGCACCACCACCACGATCTCGTCACGATCGACGGCAACCTCGGGGGCCTCGACCGACCAGGCCTCGGGCAGCCGCCCGTCGAACCAGGCGCGTACCGCGTGCTCTTCCACGGTCCGAAATGTACGCCGTCACCCGCCCGCCCACGCGCTGGCCGACCGACTCCCTGATCTACCGTCGGGCCGTGGTCGTCCTCCGGGTCCTGGTCTTCGCCGTCGGGGCGGCTCTGGTGCTCGTTGTCATCTCCTCGGCCATCCGCACGATGGTGGTGCCGCGGGCCCAGAGCTCCACCATCGTCCGGGCCACGTTCGACGTGGTGCGGACACTCCTGCGGGTCCGGCTCGGGCCTTCGCCCGACTACGCCAGGCGCGACCGGGTCATGGCGCTCTTCGCCCCGCTCAGCCTGGTTGCGCTCCCCGCCGTCTGGCTGGCCCTGGTCCTGGCCGGCTACACCGGGATGTACTGGGCCCTCGGCTCCCCGTCGTGGCGGGCCGCCTTCTCGCTCTCGGGATCCTCCCTCCTCACCCTGGGCTTCGCTTCGGCCTCCGACCTCCCCAAGCTGGCGCTGGCGTTCACCGAGGGCGGGGTCGGCATCGGGCTGCTGGCGCTGCTCATCAGCTACCTCCCGACGTTGTACGCCACCTTCAACCGCAGGGAGCTGGCCGTGGCCCTCCTCGAGGTGCGGGCCGACAACCCGCCGTCGGGGCCGAACATGATCATCCGCTACCACCGCATCGGCTGGCACGGCGGGCTCACCGCGGTGTGGAAGGACTGGGAGACCTGGTTCGCCGACGTGGAGGAGACCCACACCTCGCAGGCCTCCCTCAACTTCTTCCGCTCACCCCAACCCGACCGGTCCTGGGTGACGGCGGCGGGAGCGGTGCTCGACGCCGCTTCCCTGGTCGCCTCCACCGTGGTCGACGGCCACCGCGACCCGGAGGCCCAGCTCTGCGTGCGGGCCGGCTACGTGGCGCTGCGGCGCATCGCCGACCTCTTCCGCATCCACTACGACCCCGACCCCTCCCCCGACGACCCCATCTCCATCTCGCGAGCCGAGTACGACGAGGTCTGCGAGCGCCTTTCCGCCGTCGGGGTGAAGCTGAAGCCGGACCGCGACCAGGCATGGCGCGACTTCGCCGGATGGCGCGTCAACTACGACCAGGTTCTGGTGGCCCTGGCCGCGATGACCATGGCCCCGCCGGCGCCGTGGTCGTCGGACCGGGCACCCGCCTTCCGCCGCCTCCCCATCCGCCGACGAGCCCGCCTCGCCAACCGTCGCTGAGCCGACGCGCCGATCCCTTCCCTGCCCTTCCCTCCTGCCATGGGACGGCGGCGCTGCCTAGCATCGCGACCATGGAGACGCAGCCAGTCAGCTTCCCGAGCGACGGGCTCGACCTCGCCGGGCACCTCCGGGTGCCCGATGGCGCCGCTGGAGGGCGAAGCCTCCCGGCCGTCGTTTTCACGGGCCCGCTCAGCGGCGTGAAGGAACAGGTGACCGGCACCTACGCCGAGCTGTTGCGCCGGGCCGGCTTCGTCACGCTGGCCTTCGACCACCGGAACTTCGGTGAGAGCGAAGGCCGGCCCCGCCAGCACGAGGACCCGGCGGGCAAGCTGGCCGACCTGCGCGACGCCGTGAGCTTCCTGGCGGCGCGGCCGGAGGTGGACCCCGAACGGGTCGGCGCCTGCGGGGTGTGCCTGGGAGGCGGCTACGCCCTGCGCTTCGCCGCCTTCGACCCTCGGGTCAAGGCCGTGGCCTGCGTCGCCGGGGGGTACAACGACCCCGCGGCGATGCGGCAGGCCATGGGCGCCGACGGGTACCGACACCAGCTCCGGCACTTCGCCGAGGTCGCCCAGCGCCAGTTCGACAGCGGCCGGGTCGAGTACCTGGCGGCGGTTGCCGGCGACGGCGGACCGGCGGTGATGGGCGGGCAGGAGCCGTTCGACTACTACGGCACGGCCCGCTCGGCGAGCCCCGGCTGGGTCAACCGGCTCACGGCGCTGTCCGTGCGCGAGCTGATCACGACCGACCTGGCCGGCGCCGCCGAGTTCGTCTCCCCCACGCCCCTGTTGATCGTGCACGGGCGCACCGACGCCTACTGCTCCCCCGAGGGTGCCCTTTCCGCCTACCAGCGGGCCGGCCAGCCCAAGGACCTGTTGTGGCTCGACACCACCAACCACATCGACCTGTACGACCAGCCGTCCTACGTGGCGCCCGCCGCCGAGCGGGCAGCCGAGTGGTTCGACGCCTACCTCGGCTGAGCTAGGTGGCCCGGCTGACCGAGCTCATGTTGAAGTCCTCGACGCGCAGCACCGGCATCCGGGTCCGGCCGAAGTAGTCGCCGAACTCCCTCGGGAGGGTGGGCTGCGACACGCCGATCTCCACCGCCTGGGCCAGCATGTCCACGGGGCTCATGTTGTAGCGGAAGTTGTTGACGGCGCCCTTGACCTCCCCGTCCTCGACCAGGAACACCCCGTCTCGTGTCAGGCCTGTCAGCAGCAGCGTCTGGGGGTCCACCTCCCGGATGTACCAGAAGCAGGTGACCAGCAGGGCCCGCTCGGTGGACGCGATCATCTCCTCGAGCGACGGGCCCGCCTCCGGGGCGAAGACGAGGTTCTCGATGAACGGGGTGGCCTTCTCGCCTCCCGACCTCGACGCCCAGTGGCGGGTCGTGACCAGGGCTCGCAGCACGCCGCCGTCCACCCACTGCGTCCTCGCCGCCTCCTGGCCGTTGTCGAACACCGACGCGTGGCTGCTCGACGCCGTGGTGAGGATGAACGGCGCCACCTCCAGGCCCGGCTCGGCGGGGTCGGAGTACACGCTGACGCCCTCGGGGTAGAGGCGCTGGCCGATCCTGTTGCCCCCGCCCGCCTTGCTGAACACCGTGCGCCCCTCGTCGGCCTCCCTCGCCGTGCTCGACCAGTAGGCGTACAGCAACATGTCGGCCACCGCGGAAGGCTCGAGAAGCACCTGGTAGTGGCCGGGGGGCAGCTCCAGGCTCTTCTCCGACCACCGGAGGCGCTGCTCGAGGTGGTCGTAGAGGGCAGCCACGTCGATGTCGGCAAAGGTGGTGGTGGCCTGCCCCACCCAGGCCGAGCGGGCGAAGTCCGGGCTCTTGGCGTTGAGCTCGACCCTTCCCTGCAGCTCGGTGTGCCGCCGGCGCAGCCCCGTCGACATGGCCAGGTACCGGGTGGAGGTGGTGTGCTCGGCGTAGCCGAACAGCTTCACACCGGCGGCCTCGGCCCGCCGGAACGAGTCGGCCAGCGCAGGGGCGAACCGGGCGAACACCTCGACGCCCGGGCGCTGGGCCGCTGATCGCCAGTCCGGTGGATCGCCGGCGTCGGCGAGGAGGGGCATGAAGTCCTCGGCCGGCGGGCGTCCCTCGCAGGCCGCCTCCGACTGGCGCACGAGCGACTCCAGTCGGTCGTCGGGAAAGTAGCTGACGCCCACCGTCCCCACCCGCTCGTCGATGACCGAGACGATGAACAGCTCGGCCGTGTCGGCTACGCCGTTGGTGGTGGAGGTGTTGTTGGCCCACCGCACGTTGGCGTGGGAGGACTCCCAGCCGATGACGATGCACTCGTCCGCTCGGGAGAGCGACAGGACCCGATCGAGTGTGTCCGGGATCACCCCGCCCCCTCCTCGGTGGTGTTCAAGATGGCCACCTGGCGGAACAGGGCAGCCGGAGTGCCGTGGCTCACCGGTGCCGCCTGACCGGGCTGGCCCTTGCCGCAGTTGAACGCCCCGCCGAGGACGTAGGTGCCGGGGCCGCCGACCGCCTCCATGGCGTTCCAGAACTCGGTGGTGGTGGCCTGGTAGGCGACGTCCTTCAGCTGTCCCACCAGGCGCCCGCCGCGAATCTCGAAGAACCGCTGCCCCGTGAACTGGAAGTTGTAGCGCTGCATGTCGATGCTCCAGCTCTTGTCACCAACGACGTAGATCCCCCGATCCACCCCGCCGATCAGGTCGGCCAGGCCGACGCCGTCGGGCGAGGGCTCGAGGGACACGTTCGGCATGCGCTGCAGGGGGACGTGGCCGGGCGAGTCGGCGTAGGCGCACCCGTTGGAGCGCCCGAAGCCTTCCTTGCGGGCCATCTGGCGGTTGAGCTGGTAGCCCACCAGCACCCCGCCTCGGATCAGGTCCCACCGCTGGGCCTCCACGCCCTCGTCGTCGTAGCCCACGGTGGACAGGCCGTGCTCGACGGTGCGGTCGCCGGTCACGTGCATGACCTGCGAGCCGTACTGCAGCGTGTCGAGCTTGTCGAGGGTGGCGAAGGAGGTGCCGGCGTAGTTGGCCTCGTACCCCAGGGCGCGGTCGAGCTCGGTGGCATGGCCGATGGACTCGTGGATGGTGAGCCACAGGTTGCTGGCGTCGATGACCAGGTCGTAGCGGCCCGGCTCCACCGACGGTGACCGCATCTTCTCCTCGAGCAGCTCTGGGACCCGCTCGGCCTCCTCGGCGTAGTCGTAGCCGCCGGCGAAGTGCTCCCAACCCCGGCCCACGGGGGGCGAGCACGACCGCATGGTGTCGAAGGCCCCCCGCTCCTTGTCCACCCGAACGGCGTCGAAGTTGCCGCCCACCCGCACCCGCTGCTGGGTGACGTCGGTGCCGTCCAGGTTGGCCAGGTACTTGTTCTCCAGGACCTGCAGCACCGGGAAGGTGACGTGGTCGACCTTGCCCGACGTGAGCAGCCGCTCGTTGGTGGCGACGAGGAACCCGACCTTCTCGTCGTCGGGGACGCTGAAGGGGTCCACCTCGTAGCTGGACAGGTAGGTGCCCTGGTGGGCGGGCTCGCCAGCCAGCTCGACCGGCTCGCTGTTGAGCGGAGCCAGCGTGGCCGCCACGGCCACGGCCGACGCCGCCGCCTCCGCCGCCGCCTCCGGTGTCAGCACCATGCTCGATGCGAACCCCCAGGCGCCCCGGTGGACCACCCGGACGGCGTAGCCGACCACGTCGCTGTCGACCAGGCGCTCGAGGTTGGTGTCGCGGACGCTGATGGACTGGCTCCTCTGACGCTCGAAGCGGAAGTCGGCGTAGGTGGCGCCGAGCTCCTCCGCCCTGGAGAGAGCGGCCTCGCCCAGGCGCCGGAAGGGCAGCTCGAGGAAGGCGGAGTCCATTCGAGGCATCCGACACCATACGGCCCAGCCAGTCAAAAGCATCCCCTGGCGCGATCCGACGACGGGGGGATCGGTGCACCAATGTGGGTGCGTGCACTATCCCCACGTCGCCACAGGCGACATCCACGTCCTGCCCTCCTCGGAGGCGGCCCCCGGCCATGGTGTCCTGCCGGTCAACGCCTACCTCATCCGTGACCGGGCACCGGTGCTCGTCGACACCGGGCTTCCGAGCGACCGAGACGAGTTCCTGGAGCAGCTCTGGTCGCTCGTGGCGCCCGAGGACCTGCGGTGGGTCTTCCTGACCCATGAGGACCGCGACCACGCCGGCAACCTGCTCCCGGTGCTCGAGACGGCAACGGGGTGCCGCCTGGTGACGAACTACGTGACGCTGAGCAAGCTGCTCGAGGCCTGGTCGCTGCCCCTGGACCGCGTGGTCGTCGTCAACCCGGGACAGCACTTCTCCACGGCGGAGCGCGAGCTGCTGGTGCTGCGGCCTCCGCTCTACGACGCACCCGGCACGATCGGCCTGTGGGACCCCGTCACCGCCGCGGCGTTCACCGTCGACGCCTTCGGGACCTACCTCCCCGAGCTGGCCGAGGACCTGTCCGACCTGGCCGAGGCCGAGGCGCGAGCCGGCTTCGCCGACTTCAACCGGGTCAACCACCCCTGGGCCACGATGGTGGACCAGGGCCGGTTCGCCCACGCCCTCGACGGGCTTCGCCGGCTGCGACCGAGCCTGTTGCTGAGCTCGCATGGGGTGCTGGCGCGCGGCCAGACCGACCGGCTCATCGACGCCATGGCCACCATCCCGGACCTGGACCCCTTCGTCCCGCCGGACCAGGCCCGCTTCGAGGCGCTGAGACCCGAGATGGGAGGGGGCTAGCCGAGGCGGTACACCGACACGTGGGACGTGCTCTGGTCGGTGAAGGGCCCGCCCTGCCAGTCCCCCCATCGGTGCTCCAGGCCGAAGCCGGCCAGGCGGGCCATGAGGTCCAGCTCGGCCGGCCAGGCGTAGCGGTGGTTGGCCGGATAGAGACGCACCCCGGCGTCGCTGAGGTGCACCTGGGTGGTGGTCATCCGCTGCTCGACGGGATCGTGGCGGGCCACGACCAGCGCCACCCGATCACCGCCGACGGCGCGAGGCCGCACGCTCTGACCTTGGACGAACTGGCTCGGGTCCGGCACCCAAGCCTCCACCAGGAAGCGACCGCCGGCGCTGAGATGGCGGGCGGCGTTCTGGAAGCACCGCACCTGGGCGTCCTGGGTCGGGAGGGCGAAGATGGTGTTGATGGCCAAGACGACGAGGGAGAACCGCCCCGGGACGCAGACCTCGGCGAAGTCACCGACGGTGACGGGGAGCCCGGCACCACCCGGCTTGGCCGCCAGCCGGTCCAGCATCGCTTGTGAGGCGTCGACCCCGTGGACCGGGACGCCGCGCTCGGCGAGGGGGAGAGCGAGGCGCCCGGTGCCCACGCCCAGCTCGAGCACGCCACCACCGGCGGCCAGCTCCACCAGGCGGGCCACGGCCGGCTCGGTGTCGAAGACCTCGTCGTAGATGTCGTCGTACTCGGCGGCGATGCGGGCGCCGTACTCCGTGGGGTCGTACTCGCTCATCGACCATCTCCTTGTCGCCGAGGCCAGGCGCGCGCCGCCTGGACGGGGCCAACTCCTTACCATCTGTGAAAGCGGGACCAACCCGACCGCCCCCGGCGTTGTGCCAAGGGAGCGGCGCAGAGGGCGCGGCACCGTATCGAGGAGGACTGACATGGAGGACCAGGTCGTCAAGACGGAGGACGAGTGGCGGGGAGAGCTGACCCCGGCCCAGTACCGGGTGCTCCGCCAGGCCGGCACCGAGCCGCCGTTCAGCGGGCACTACTTCGACTGCCACGACGACGGCACCTACCACTGCGCCGCCTGCGGGGCGGAGCTCTTCTCGTCGGACGCCAAGTTCGACTCGGGCACCGGCTGGCCCAGCTTCACCGAGCCGGCCGTAGCGGCGGCGGTCGAGCTGCACCCGGACCGGAGCCACTTCATGACCCGGACCGAGGTCCGCTGCCGTCGCTGCGGGTCCCACCTCGGCCACGTCTTCGACGACGGTCCGGCCCCGACCGGCCAGCGCTACTGCATCAACTCCTGCGCTCTGCAGCTCCAGCCCACGACGAGAAAGGACGCGTGATGAAGAAGGCGACGTTCGGAGCAGGGTGCTTCTGGGGGGTGGAGGCCACCTTTCGCCAGGTCGAGGGGGTGACGGCGACCGCCGTCGGCTACGCCGGAGGCAGGACCGAGAACCCGACCTATCGGGAGGTGTGCTCACACCGCACCGGCCATGCCGAGGTGGTGGAGGTGGACTACGACCCGGCGCGGGTCTCGTACGAGGAGCTGCTGGACGTGTTCTGGGCCAACCACGACCCCACCACCCGGGACCGCCAGGGCCCCGACGTGGGTGACCAGTACCGCTCGGTCATCTTCTTCCACGACGACGAGCAGCAGGCGGCGGCCGTGGCGTCGAAGGACACGCTGGACCGCTCCGGCCGGTACCGCAGGCCGATCGTCACCGAGATCGCCCCGGCGCCCACCTTCTACCGGGCCGAGGACTACCACCAGCAGTACCTCGAGAAGCTGGGCCGGTCCTCCTGCCGGTTCTGACCCACCGAGGGCACAGACGGGAGGTCAGGCGCCCAGCTCCTCGGCCAGGGTGAGCCATCGCTCCTCGGCGGCGGCCAGGCGCGCCTCGGCTTCGGCCAGGGCATGGGCCGTGGCCGACAGCGCGGCGTGGTCATCGGACGGGACGGCAAGCGCGGC
>JALYHF010000066.1 GCA_030776745.1 Actinomycetota bacterium
TACGCACCCCTCCACCACCAGGACCTCAAGCACTTTCTCCGTCTGCACATCGACGCCGGCGGCGTCCTGACGGTGTACCCGATCGGCGTCGACCGAGTCGGCCGGAAGTGGCGACTGTGCCCGGACGAGGCCGCGCATGCCCCCTGGTTCGCCCCATCCGGGCCTGAGCCCGAGCCGCACCTCATTGAACAACCGATCACGATCGGCCAATGACCCAGAAGTCGTGCCCGGTTTCGCTAGAGACGTTCCGCCGAACCTCCCTCGGCGACCGTCCGCTGAGCACCGCCTGGTGCGCCTCAGTATCCGTTCGTGCCGTCCCGTGCGCGCAGTTCTTGTGGGATGTTCTTGTGGGATGTCAAGTCCCGGCCGGGCAAAAAGCGCCTCTGACCAGTACTTTTACCGGTGGGCCGTGAGGGATTCGAACCCCCGACCCCTTGCGCGTCATGCAAGTGCTCTAACCAACTGAGCTAACGGCCCCGGGCCCTCCGTCGACCCTAGCATCGGGATCGGGCGGTACGAGGACGGTGAGGGCCTCCGGGAGGGACCGGAACCGCAGCGTGGCGTCCAGGCGGACGACTTCGCCGTCGAGGGCGACGTCCACCTGGCGCCGATGCAACACCTCGATGTCCACGTCGGCCGATCGGCGCTGGGCCAGAAGGCCGGAGTTGCCGATGCGCCCGAACAACACGGCCAGCACCGCCCGGAGCCGAGCGAGCGGTTCGTCGGCCCGAAGCACTCGCACGTCGAGCTCCCCCTGGTCGAGCGACTGGCGGTTCATGAGGTCGGTGAGGCTCTCGCCGTAACACCCGTTGCCCACGAACACGAGCCACGCCCGGTAGCGGTGGCCGCCCACCCGGACGAGGAAGCGATGGCCCCGGCGGGCCTGGGCCCAGGCCGCCGTGAGGTTGGCGGCCGCCCGCGGGAGCCGGCGTTCGTGCCGGTTGCGCTCGCGCACCAACGCCGCGTAGAAGCCGACGCTGGCGTTGTTCACGAAGTGCTGCCCGTTGACCTCGGCCAGGTCCACCACCCGCCGCTGCCCTCCGAGGGCCGACGCGGCGTCGGCCAGGCTGGTGATGCCCAGCTCGTGGGCGAAGTGGTTCCGGGTGCCGGCCGGCACGGGGATGAGGGCGGTCGCCGTGCCCGCCAGCGTGGAGGCGGCGCAGCGGATGCTCCCGTCTCCCCCGGCGACGGCCACGAAGTCGGCTCCGTCCTCGACCGCCCGCCGCACCTCCCGGCGGATGGCCTCGCCGTGGCACTCGAGGACGAGCTGTCCTGGGAACTGGCCCCGGAGAGCCTCCACCGTGGTCTGCCCCGGCCCCGACTCCGGGTTCAGCACGACGACGCCCTTCACCTCTGGTGGAATTCCCACCCCGGCTTCGGGGTAGACAAGCCTCGGTATCGCCAACACCCGACTGGAGGACCCATGGCCAACGTCGCATTCGTGCTCGACGACGACTTCGAGGACTCCGAGTTCAAGGTCCCCTACGACCGCATCCGTGAAGCCGGCCACCAGATCACCGTCATAGGCAAGGAGGCGAGCCAAGAGGTCACCGGCAAGCGGGGCAAGGAGAGCTTCACCATCGAGGCCGCGCCCGACTCGGTGAGCCCGGACGACTTCGACGCCCTGGTCATCCCGGGAGGCTACTCCCCCGACAAGCTGCGGACCGACCCCGGCGTGGTCAAGTTCGTGCAGGGCTTCTTCGGAGGAAGCAAGCCGGTGGCGGCGATCTGCCATGCCGGCAGCCTCCTGGTCGAGGCCGACGCCGTTCACGGTCGGACCGTGACGTCGTGGCCCTCGGTACGGACGGATCTGACCAACGCCGGGGCTCAGTGGGTGGACCGGGAAGTGGTGGTGGACGGCAACCTCATCACCTCCCGCAATCCCGACGATCTCGACGCCTTCTGCTCGGCCATCCTGGCCGCTCTCTGACCGGGCGAGGGGCCGCCAAAGCCGGGAGCGGACCGGCGCTTGCCCTGCGTCGGCTCCCGCCTTACCCTGCCGTGAGTGCCGCAGCCCACGCTCGATCGGCGGTCGCCGGACGGACGCCAGGCGTCGGCCCTCCTGGCCGAAGCGGCCCGCGCCATCCACGCCGAGCCGGACTCGTTGCGGCTGCAGCAGTGGGCAACCGACGCCGCCCGGATCCTGGCCGGAGCCGAGACAGCCCGGCTCTTCCTGGTGGGCAGCTTTGACTTCCCCGAATGGACGATCAGCACCGTGGAAGGCGTCGCCCATCCCGACGGGCTGGCCGCCGTGGGTGACCCTCGGCGCCACCCGGCCCTCCTCCGGGCCCTGCAGGACCAGGACACGCTGCGGATCGACGACCTGCAGGGCGCGGGGTGGGACGGGGAGCTGAGGCAGAGCGTTCCTTCCCTGTCCAGCCTCCTGGCCGTGCCGGTGTCAGCCGCCCAGGGGGCGGCCCACGGCTTGTTGCTGCTGGGTCACGCCGAGCCGGACTGGTTCTCGGGAGACGAAGAGGCGTTCGTCGTCGCCCTCGCCGCCCACCTGGGCGTGGCCCTCGACAACCTGGCCAACCGGGCCGCCCTCGAACAGCTGCGGGCCACGGAGCGCGAGATCGTCAACCAGCTCCAGGCCGCGGTGATGCCGAGCCGCCCCGACGTGGCCTTCACCGAGCTCGGGACGTACTACTCCCCCGCCGATCCGGGGGCCCACACCGGCGGCGACCTCCACGACTGGGTCGTGCTGCCCGACGGGGACCTGCACGTCGCCGTGGTCGATGTGATGGGCAAGGGGGTGGCGGCGACCAAGGATGCCCTGGCGGTGACCCACACCGTTCGCCTCCTGCTGTTCGACGGCTGCCCGCTTGACCAGCTGGTCGCCCGGGCCGACACGATCGTCTCGGCCCAGAACCCCGAGCTGGTGGCCACCCTCCTGATCGGCCGCTACCGGCCGGCCACGGGGATGCTCCAGCTGGCGGGCGGTGGCCACCCGCCCGCCCTCCTGGTGACGGGCGACGGAGTCCGCCGGCTGTCCGCACCCGGCATACCGATCGGCTGGCCGGGGGCGGGGTCGGAAGGGGTGGTGGAGGTCTGCCTCGACCGCTCCGACACCGTGATCTTCTACACGGACGGGCTGGTAGAGGGCACCGGGGACATTGTGAAGGGCCTCGAGGCACTCGAGCGTTTCGCCCGGGAGACGGCGCTGTACCCCGCCGAGCAACAGGCGCGGATCCTCGTGGAGCGAACGCTGCGGGGAGCCGGCCGCCGGGACGACTCGCTGGCTTTGACCTTGCGGCGGCGCTCCCCGCCTACGGAGGCGAGCGTGGGCGCGCTGGGCCCGTTCGAGCACCGCCTGTCCCGCAGCACGGCGGCGGTGTCGGTGAGCCGGCGCCTCTTGGCCGACTGGCTGACCAGGGTGCCCGTGGACGACGAGGCGGCCGACGACCTCTTGCTCGTGGCCACCGAGCTGTGTGCCAACGCCGTGAGCCATGCCACGTGGAGCGGCGACGGCGTGGTGGTGCGCGCCCGGGTGGAGTCGCCCGACGTGGTGCTCGAGGTGGAGGACGACGGGAACGGCATCAGCTGGCCCTACTTCGACCCCGAGCCGCCCGATCCCGAATCGGAGCACGGCCGCGGCCTGTGGCTGGTGCGCACCTTCACCGACGAAGCCGTCCCCGAGACGGTGGACGGCCGCACCGTCGTGCGCTGCGTCAAACGGGCCGTGGTCTCGGCCCGCTAGCCGGTCCTGCGACCGGGAGTTCGTCCCTGCTGCTCGCGGGGTAGGGCATGCGGTGATGCTGCGACAGCTCCTCCAGAAGATCGAGTCCACCCCCGCCCTCGACGCGGTGGGCAAGAAGGTGTCCGGAGCGGTGTCGGCCGTGGTGAGCCCCACGCCGCTGAAGAACCTGCTCAACGGGGTCTGGCTCGGACACCCCGCCCACCCGCTGCTCACGGACCTGCCCATCGGGTCGTGGACCAGCGCCGCCGTGCTCGACGTGTTCGGGGGCCGGCGGGCGTCGCCCGGCGCCGATGCCCTGATTGGCTTCGGCGTGGCCGCCGCCCTTCCCACGGTCGCCACCGGGGCGGCCGACTGGGTCGACTACAACGAGGAGCGAGTCCGTCGGGTGGGGATCGTGCACGCCACCGCCAACTCCGTGGCGCTTGCCTTCTACACCGCCTCCCTCGTCGCCCGCCGGAGGGGACGGCGGGCCACGGGCGTCGCGCTGTCCTTCGTGGGGCTGGGCGCGGTCGCCGCTGGCGGCTACCTGGGTGGCCACCTCGCCTACCGCCTGGCTTCGGGCGTCGACCGCACCACCTTCGACGACGGTCCCCACGACTGGCAGGACGTGCTGGCCAGCGCCAGCTTGGTGGAGGGCCAGCCCCGTCGGGTCGACGCGGCCGGCGTGCCCGTGGTGCTGGTGGCGCAACAGGGCGGCATCCGGGCCCTCCACGCCCGCTGCAGCCACATGGGAGGCCCCCTGGACCAGGGCGAGGTCGACGACGGCTGCATCCGCTGCCCGTGGCACGCCAGCACCTTCCGCCTCGGCGACGGGTCGGTGGCACGGGCCCCCGCCACGGCGCCGCAGCCGGTGTTCGAGACCCGCGTCCTCGACGGTAGGGTCCAGGTCCGGGCCGCCCCTGGTCGGACGGCGTCCTGATTCGCCGGTTTCCGACCGCCACGGCTGGGAAAAAGCCGGCGGAGACCAAGGAGGCCACATGGGTGTGTTCGAAGAGGCCAAGGGCAAGGCCAAGGACGCCGCCGGCGAGGTGATCGACGACCCGGACCTGCAGCGCGAGGGCGAGGCTCAGGCCGAGAAGGGCGAAGCAGAGCGCGAGGCCAGCGAGGCGCGGGCCGAGGCCAAGGCCCACGAGGCCAAGGCCCGGGCTCACGAGGTCGACCAGGAGGCGGCGGAGCGGGCCAAGTAGCCGGGTCGGGGTCGGGAACGACGACGTGCCCCGCCTCCGCCGGGTCGACTGCTCGGCCCCCGGGATCCTGCGGCGCCGCGCCGGTCGGGGCTTCGCCTACTACGACGACGGCGAGCGGGTCAGCGATCCGGAGGTGTTGAGCCGCATCCGGGCACTGGCCATACCCCCGGCGTGGAGAGACGTGTGGATCTGCCCGTGGCCGAACGGCCACATCCAGGCCGTGGGCACCGATGCCGCCGGGCGCAAGCAGTACCGCTACCACGATGCTTGGCGCCTGCGGCGGGACCAGGAGAAGTTCGACCACATGCTCGAGTTCGCCCGGGCCCTCCCGGCCATGCGCAGCGCGTTGGCCCAGCACCTCAAGGGTGAGGAGCTGTCGCGCCCTCGGGTGCTGGCCTGCGCCACCCGGCTCCTCGACATCGGGTTCTTCCGCATCGGCACCGAGGGCTACGCCGAGCAGAACCAGAGCTACGGCCTGGCCACCATTCAGAAGCGCCACGTGCGCCTGGCCGACGGCATGGTCACCTTCGACTACGTGGCCAAGGGAGGCAAGCGGCGGGTGCAGGCGCTCGTCGATCCCGACGTCTTCGTGGTGGTCCAAGCGCTCAAGCAGCGAAGGGCCGGGGGGCCGGAGCTCCTCGCCTACCGCGACGGTCGCCGCTGGGCCGACGTCCGCTCGGAGGACATCAACGCCTTCGTCAAGGAGGTCACCGGCGGGGAGTTCACGGCCAAGGACTTCCGGACCTGGAACGCAACCGTGCTGGCCGCCGTGAGCCTGGCCGTGGCCGCCAGCCAGGCCGGCTCGGCGACGGCGCGCAAGCGGGCGGTGGCGTGGGCCATGCGCGAGGTGGCCCAGTACCTCGGGAACACGCCGGCCGTGTGCCGGGCTTCCTACGTGGACCCCCGGGTGATCGACCGCTACCACGCCGGCGTCACCATCTCCGAGGCGCTCCACCGCCTGGGCGAGGGAGCCGCCTTCGGGCAACTCTCCACCCAGGGCCACATGGAGCAGGCCGTGCTCGAGCTCCTCGACGAAGCGCCGGCGGCGTCGGTCAGCGTGGCCTGAGGGGGGCCGCTTCGGGCCGGACGCGCACATGCTGGGGAAGCGGGAGCTTTCGCTCGGCTCCCCCAGCACGTGGGGCTCCCGGGGGGCGGGACAAAAGGTACCCTTCCCCTTCGTCACCGGTTCAAACCGATCCGACGGAAATTCTCGCGGCAGCTCTCCGAATCACCCTCCGGCGGTGACGACGCCGTCGGAGGGCAGCGACTGGGCGCAGGCCACGCCGGCCGCCGTGCCCTTGGCTGCGGCGACCTGCACCAGCTGCAGGCCCGGAGTCAGGTCCCCGGCGGCGAAGACGCCCTCCACACTGGTGACGCCCTCGTGGTCGACGTCCACGCAGCCTTCCTCGGTGAGGGCGCATCCCAGCTGTTCGGCCAGGTCCGTGCGGGGGACGTGGGCGATCGAGAAGAAGGCGAGCTCGCAGCCCACTGACCGCCCGCTGGCGAAGCGCACACCCTCCAGGCCGCCCCGCTCCCCTAGCAGCTCGACGGCGTCCTCCTCCAGCACCACCACGCCGTTGGCCTCCAGGTTGGCCCGGTGGCCGGCGTCGCCCTCGAACCTCCGGCCGTCGGTGACCACGGTGACGTCGGCCGCCCAGCCCAGCAGCGTGAGGGCGAAGCCGGTGACCTGCTGGCTCCAGCCGAACACCACCACGGAGCGGTCCCTGGCCTCGTAGCCGTCACAGGTCGGGCAGTGGAAGACGCTGGCGCCGTAGTGCTCGAAGAAGCGGCCGACCTCGGGGAAGCGGTCCTCGACGCCGGTGGCCAGGACGAGGCGGCGAGACGGCAGCCGCTCCTCACCGACATGGACCATGAACGTCCCGTCCTCGTCACGCCGGACGACCTCCACCCGCCCGGCGCGGACGGTGGCTTCGTCGTAGCTCAGCAACTGGTCCCGGGCCCGGGTGATGAGGTCGGCCGGGCTGACCGGGTCCCACCCCAGGTAGCCGTGGGTCTGTTCGACCCAGCGGTTGCGATGCTCGTCGCTCTCGACCATCAGGACGCGCTTGCGGTACCGGGCCAGCCAGAGCGCGGCGCTCATGCCGGCCGGCCCACCCCCGACCACGATGGCGTCGTACATCGAAGGGCCCGTCACGGCTGGACCGCCTCCAGCAGGGCGACGGGGAAGCGACCGAGCAGGTGACTCAGGGCGACCGAGCCGGCCTCGACGTGGTCGTCGGTGAGCACGTTGCGCCACCGCCCAGACGGGAGGGTGACCGTGGTCGCCCCCCAGTCCCCGCCCAGCCCGATCACCAGCCGGGGCACGACCGTGGCCGCCGCGCCTCCTCGGAGGAACCCGACGACGTGGCCGCCCCTGGCACCGCCGGCCTCCAGCGGTCGATAGGCACCCCGTCGATCGAACAGCTCGGGACGGCGGCGGCGCAGCTGAAGGGCCCGCTGGGTCACCGCCAGCTTGGGCAGCCCCTCGTCACACCGGGCCCACACGTCCTCCGCCTTCATCCCGCCGAGCTCGGCCAGCAGGCGGCGGCGCAGGCCGTAGTCCACGGGGCGGCGGTTGTCGGGGTCGACCAGGCTCAGGTCCCACAGCTCCGTCCCCTGGTAGGTGTCGGGAACCCCCGGGGCGGTGAGCTTCACCAGGGTCTGGGCCAGCGACGTGATGCGTCCTGGCTCGACCAGGGGCTCCACGAAGCCGGCCAGGTCGGCGACGAAGCCGGGGTCGGCCAAGACGGCCCGGACGAAGGAACGAAGGGCCTCGTCGAAGTCGGGGCGGGGGTCGACCCACGAGGTGTGGACCTTGGCCTCCCTCGACGCCTTCTCCATGTAGGCCACCGCCCGGTCCACGTCGATCGGCCATGCCCCCACCAGCGTCTGGTACAGGAGGTACTCGGTGTTCGGGTCCGGCGCGCCCGAGGACGACCGGTGCCTGTCGTTGTGCCGGGACCAGCGCTCCACGGCGGCACCCCACCGCTGCGGGATCTCGGAGAGCAGGCCGATGCGGGCCCGCACGTCCTCGCTGCGCTTGGTGTCGTGGGTGGTGAGGGCCACCAGGCCATCGGGGTGCTCGCGTTGCGCCGCCTGGCAGCTCCGGTGGAACTCCTCGGGCGACGTGGCGAAGCGCTCCGGGTTCCCGCCCACCTCGTTCAGCGACACCAGACGGAGCCAGCGGTAGAAGGCGGTGTCCTCCGCCCCCTTGGCCATGACCGCTGCCGTGAGCTGCTGGAAGCGGGCGACGAGATCTCCTTCCACGCCGTCCACGGGCGCGGGGAGGCCGGGCGGATCGCCGCCCCGGGTGCGCAGCAGCAACAGATCGCCCAGGAAGCCGATGAGCTCGGCATCGAGGTCGGGGCGGCGGGCGCGGGCGGCGGCCAGTGCTTGCTCCACGTGCTCGACGTCGTCGGCGCTCACGGCGGCGTCCTCGGAGCGCACGTAGGTGCGGTACACGAGAAGGCAGGCGGCGAGCTCGACCAGCGCCTGGCGCAGGTGGTGGCGGGAGTGGTCGCGATGCCGGCGGTGTCGCTCGCACGCCTTCACCACCAGGGCGACCAGGCGCTCCACGTCGGCGGCCAGCAGCTCGCCGAGGGCCAGGTGCTTGGCCTGGTACACGGCGTCGGAGAACCGCTCGGAGCTCCCGGTGGCGGCCCCGTGCGCCGCCGTCATGCCGGCCTCCCCCGCGGGGTCCACGAACAGCCCTCCGACGCTGTTCAAGAAGTCGTAACCGGTGGTCCCCGACACCGGCCAGGTCGGCGGGAGGCGCTCGCCCGGCTGCAGCACCTTCTCCACCACGACCCACGTTCCCCCGGTGGCCTCCTGAACGCGGCGCAGGTAGGCCTCGGGGTCTCGCAGGCCGTCGGGATGGTCGATCCGCAGGCCGTCCACGATGCCGGCCCGAACCCAGCCCAGGACGAGCCCGTGAGTGGCCTCGAAGACGGCTCCGTCTTCGGCCCGCAGCCCCACGAGGGCGTTGTGGTCGAAGAACCGCCGGTAGTTGAGCTCCCTTCCGGCGGTGCGCCAGAAGGCCAAGCGGTAGTTCTGGCGGCGAACGAGGGCGTCCAGTGCGTCGGGGTCGGCGTTGCGCGCCTGGCACTCGGCGTCCACGGCCTCGGCCACCGCCGGGTCGTCCTCACACAGCCGCGCCAAACGGGCCAGGAGCACCTGCGCGTCCCGGTGGCGCTCGTGCACGCTGGCCCGGTCGGTGGAGCTGGACTCCGGCAGGCGGCCCAGGGCCACGGCGAGCGACTCGAGCTCGGCGCTGCCGGCCGCCTCGGCGGCTGCCCCCAGGAGCTGGTCGAGCGAGCGGGGGGACACGGGGAAGGACGCCTCGCCGTGGCGCAGGGCGAAGGCCCCGCCCTCGCGCTGCAGCTTCAGCGCCCCCGCCTCCAGGACTCGCCCATAGTGATCGTCGAGCACGGGCAGGAGCACGGTGTGGCGGAGCTTGGCCTCGGGGGGGTCCCAGTCCACGTCGAAGTAGCCGGCGTAGCGGCTGGACGGGCCGTGCTCCAGGAGATCGCGCCACCAGGCGTTCTCCCGGGCGTCGGCCGCCATGTGGTTGGGCACGAGGTCCTGGACGTAGCCGATCCCGGCCTCCCTGAGCGCCGTGCACATCCGCAGGTGGCCCTCCTCGCCGCCCAGCTCGGCGCTCACCCGGCGATGGTCCACCACCCCGTAGCCGTGGCTGCTCCCCGACACCGCCTGCAGGCACGGGGAGGCGTAGAGGTGGCTCACGCCGAGGTCGGCGAGGTACCCAGCGGTGGCGGCCACGTCGTCGAAGCCGAACTCGGCGCCGAGTTGCACCCGGTAGGTGGACCGCGGCGGAGCTTGGTCCTCCATCAGGTGGCGGCCCGACGCAACAGCACCAGGCTCCGGGGCTCGACGGTCGTCCGCCCGCCGCCCTTGAGGTGCTCCTCCCCCTCGGCCAAGCCGTTGCTCGTGTCCAGGACCATCACCCAGTCCTGGCCGAAGGCCACCGGCGGCAACACGAGGTCCTGGGCCTCGTGATGGGCGTTGAACAGCACGAGGAAGCTGTCGTCGCGCACCGGCTCGCCCGTGGCGTCGAGCCCGGGGATGGCCTCACCGTTCAGGAACACGGTGGCCGTCTTGGCCGCGCCGTCGCGCCAGTCCTCCTCGCCCATCACCTTGCCGTCCACCCGGAACCAGGCCACGTCGGCCCGGCTGCCTTTGAGCAACGGGCGCCCCTGCAGGAAGTGGGTGCGGCGGAACACGGGATGGTGACGGCGCAGGGCGACCAGGCGGCGGGTGAAGGCCAGGAGTCCCTCGTCCCGACCCTCCCAGTCGAACCAGGACACCTCGTTGTCCTGGCAGTAGGCGTTGTTGTTCCCTCCCTGGCTCCGCCCGATCTCGTCCCCACCGAGGAGCATGGGGATGCCCTGGGACAGGAGCAGGGAGGCCAGGAAGTTGCGACGCTGGCGATCCCGCAGAGCCTGCACCTTGGGGTCGTCGGTGGGGCCCTCCACGCCGCAGTTCCAGGAGCGGTTGTGGCCCTCGCCGTCCCTGTTCCCCTCCCCGTTGGCCTCGTTGTGCTTGTCGTTGTAGGACACCAGGTCGGCCAGGGTGAAACCGTCGTGGGCGGTGACGAAGTTGACGCTGGCCGAGGGCCGCCGGCCGCCCCGCTGGAACACGTCGGGGCTGCCCGTGAACCGGGAGGCGAACTCAGCCAGGACGCCTTCCTGGCCTCGCCAGTAGTCCCGCAGCGTGTTCCGGTACCTGTCGTTCCACTCGGACCACTGCGGCGGGAAGTTCCCCAGCTGGTAGCCGCCGTCGCCCAGGTCCCAGGGCTCGGCGATGAGCTTCACCTGCCTCACCACCGGGTCCTGCTGGACGAGGTGGAAGAAGGAGGACCGGAGATCGACGTGGTCGGCGCCACGGGCCAGGGTGGGCGCCAGGTCGAACCGGAACCCGTCCACGTGCATGTCCTGGACCCAGTAGCGCAGGCTGTCCATGATCAGCTGGAGCACGTGCGGGTGACGGGCGTCGAGCGTGTTTCCCGTGCCGGTGGTGTCCTGGTAGAAGCGCCGGTCCGAGTCGACCAAGCGGTAGTAGGCGGCATTGTCGATGCCCTTGAACGAGAGCATCGGCCCCAGGTGGTTCCCTTCGCCCGTGTGGTTGAAGACCACGTCGAGGAACACCTCGATGCCGGCCTGGTGCAGGGTCTTCACCATCTGCTAGAACTCCTGCACCTGCTGTCCGCTCTGGCCGCCGACGCTGTAGCCGTTGTGGGGAGCGAGGTAGGCGATGGAGCTGTAGCCCCAGTAGTTCCGGAGCCCCTTCTCCACCAGGTGGCCCTCGTGGACGAACTGGTGGACGGGCAGGAGCTCGACGGCGGTGACCCCGAGGCCGGTGAGGTGCTCGAGGGCGGCGGGATGGGCCAGACCGGCGTAGGTGCCCCGCAGCTCGGGCGGGACGTCGGGGTGGCCGGCGGTGAACCCCTTCACGTGGACCTCGTAGACGACGCTCTCGTGGGCGGGAGTGCGCGGAGGGCGGTCGCCCTCCCAGTCGAACGACGGGTCGACGACCACCGCCTTGGGCACGAAGGCGGCGCTGTCGAGGTGGTTGGGCGACCTCTGGTCGGACAGCCGGTGGGGAAAGACGGCCTCGTGCCAGTGGACCTCGCCCTCCACGGCGCGGGCGTAGGGGTCGAGCAGGACCTTGGCCGGGTTGCAGCGGTGCCCGGCCGCTGGGTCCTGAGGGCCGTAGACGCGAAAGCCGTAGCGCTGGCCGGGCCCGACGCCGGGCACGTAGCCGTGCCAGCACAGCGCGCTGACCTCGGGCAGGTCCACCCGGCTCTCGGCGCCGTCCGAGTCGAACAAGCACAGCTCGACGCGGTCGGCCACCTCCGAGAACAAGGAGAAGTTGGTGCCCTTGCCGTCGTAGCTGGCTCCCAGCGGGTAGGGATCGCCTGGCCACACCTTCATCGGCGTCAACCTAGCCTCAGGCCCCCCGCTCTCCTGTGCCGGAGTGGGCGCGCGGCCGTGGTCACGCGGGCATGACGACGGTCTTCAGCACGGTACACTCGTCGATCGAGTAGCCCAGGCCCTCGCGTCCGATCCCGGAGTCCGGCTTGCGGCCGCCGAACGGAAAGTGTCCCACGCCGTGGGCAGGGGCGTCGTTGATCGTGACCTGACCGCACTCCAGAGCGCGGGAGGCCCGCCAGGCGTTCTCGAGGTTCGAGGTGAACACCGCCGCATCGAGGCCGTACCGGGACTGGTTGGAGAGATCGAGCGCCATGTCCAGGTCCGATACCGGGGCCACCGCCAGGACCGGCCCGAATGTCTCCTCCCACAAGATGTCGGCGTCGAGCGGAACGTTGACCAGAACGGTGGGCTCGAGGTACGCCTCGGCCAGGGCGCCACCGGCCAGCCGCTCGGCTCCCTTCTCGACGGCGTCGTCGACCAGAGCCTTCACTCGGGCGGCGGCGTCGGCGTTCACCAGGGGCCCGACCTTGGTCTCCTCCGCCCGCGGGTCCCCCACCGGCCAGCGCGCCGCCTCCTTCAGCGCCGCCTCCACGTAGGAGTCGTAGGCCGGCTCCTCGACCAGCACGCGGCTGATGGCGTCGCAGCGCTGACCGGCGTTCTTGAAGGCCCCCTGCACCGACTTCTCCACCGCCAGCTCCAGATCGGCGTCCGAGAGGACGATGGCCGGGGCGTTCCCACCGAGCTCGAGGTGCAGCGGCTTGGGGCCGGCCTGCTCGGCGATGCGCCGCCCGACCGAGCTGGAGCCGGTGAAGGAGATCATCGAGATGTCGCGGTGGGACGCCAGCAGGTCCCCGATCTCGCCGCCCGGACCGGTGACCACGTTGAGCACGCCGGGAGGCAGGCCGGCCTCCTCCAGCACCCGGGCGAACATCACCAGCGGAATGGGCGTGTCCGAGGGCGCCTTGGCCACGACCGTGTTGCCGGCGACGATGGCGGGGATGATCTTCGAAGCAGCCAGGAACAGTGGGTAGTTGAACGGGCCGAAGGCGGCCACGGTCCCCACCGGCTCCCGCAGCACGATGGCCGATTTGCCGGCCGTCTCGGCGATCCAGTCCCCGGGGAGGTACTCCCCGAAGATCTTCCGCACCTCCTCGCGTACCAGGTCCAGCCGGTCCCGGGTGGCCTCCACCTCCGACGTGGCCTGTTCGCGCGTCTTTCCCAGGTCGGCGACGATGGCGTCGACGAAGACGTGGCGGTGCTGCTCGAGGATCTGTGCCGCCCGAGCACAGACGTCGAGGCGAGCCGCCGCCGGAAGACCCCGGAAGCTGTCCCTGGTGTGGCGGGCGGCGGCGATGGCGGCCTCGACGTCGTCGCTCGAGGCCTTGGCGGCTCGGGCGATGACGGAGCCGTCGATCGGGGAGCGCACATCGAACACCTCGCCGCTGGCGGCTGGCCGCCACTCGCCGCCGATGAGCAGGTTGAGGCCGGGAGGACCATCGCCGGGCCCGATGGCCGGGCGGAGCGAGTCGGGGGTGTCGATCCGGACGTCTTCTCGAACCTCGATGTTCATCACACCACCTGACGCATGCCGGGCGTTCCGCCGACCGCCGCTCCGGCTCCTGACGTCACCCTTCTTTCCCGGTCCCCACCGGCCCTAACCGGC
>JALYHF010000067.1 GCA_030776745.1 Actinomycetota bacterium
GGGCCGCGCCCTGGTGCCCGCCGTCGCCTTCGCCCTCGTCGCCGTCCTGGTCGGGCTGCTGGCCTGGGGGGTGGCCGACGACGGCGACGACGGGGACGCTCCGGAGCAGGCCACCGAGACCACCGCCGCCGCCCCGTCCACGACCGCCGGCGCCCGCCCCCGGGCAGCCCCGAGCACCACCCGCGTCACCCAGGTGGCCGGCGTGCCGGCCAACTGGGTGTCCTACACCGACCCGGCCACCGGCTACCGCATCGCCCATCCCCCCACCTGGCGGGTCCGCCCCCTCGACCGGACGCGCACCGACATCACCGACCCGGACACCGGCTCCTACCTGCGGGTGGACTGGACCGACAAGCCCGGGCCGTCGCCCGAAGCGGACTGGGAGCGCCAGTCGCCCAGCTTCGGCTCGAGGCACGCCGGCTACCAGGAGCTGCGCATCGATCCCACCACCTACAAGGGGTTCCCGGCCGCCGAGTGGGAGTACGCCTACTCCTCGGGCGGGGCCCGCCTGCACGCCATCGACCTCGGCTTCGTCACCGGCCGGTACGGCTTCGCCCTGAACTTCCAGACGCCGGAGGCGATCTGGCAGGAGTCCCAACCCACGTTCGAGGCGTTCAAGGCGGCCTTCCAGCCCCCTGCGTAGGGCGCGGCGCGAGAGGTGCCAGACTCGCAGCGATGACGTCGAGCATCGGCACACGGCTGTCTCTTCGCAGCCGGGACATCAGCGTGCGTGGGCCGGAGGCTCTGGTCGAGCTCCCGTCCCTCGAGCACCTCGCCGCCCTCTCGGCGCCAGATCGCCAGCGAGAGCTCGAGGCACTCCGGGTGGAGCTGTACGCCATCTCGTCCGTGATCGCCGACGCCACCGTGCAGCGGGCTCGCGGCGGGCGCGAGCGGTACCCGCCCTACGGGCTGGTGCGGTCCATGCACACCGAGTCGAGGCTGGTGCTGGCTGCGCCAGGCCCCGTGGAGCAAGGCTCCGTCGACAGCTTCCACACCCTCGGCAAGGCCTACGTCGACACCATGGTGTTCCATCTGGACCGCGAGTTCGACGAGCGCCGGGCCGACCAGCCGGGGATGATCCGTTCCCTCGAGCACCTGCTGGCCCTGTTCCGGGTCGACGCCGGCCCGCTCACGCGCTCACGCATGAGGGACGGGCGCAGCTTCCTCTATGGAGGCCTGCACTTCGGCGTCGGGGTGTGCGTCCAGCTGGCGGAGGTGATGTCGCGGCTGTTGGAGGGCGTCCCCGCCATGTCGGCGCCCGAGAAGGCAGCGGTCCTCGAGCGGAGCATCCGGCCGGCCAACCGCATGGCGGCGTTGAACATCGACCACGTGGTGGGCGCCTACCAGGACCTCCAATCACCGACCCGCTCGGGCTGGATGGACGAAGCGCGGTTCGTCGTGCAGCGCTCCGACGACAGACCGTGGAAGGTGGACCTGCGCGACGAGGAGCTGGTGACCGGCAAGCGGCGAGGGGGCGGAACCACCTACCCGACTCAGGGATGCCCTGCTCGGATCTCCCCGAGGGGAGGCACGGCGGCGATCGCGACCCTGTGGACCTGGTGCGTCGAGCTGGCCCACGACACAGGCCTGCTCGGTCCGGGGCCCACGTCGACCTAGCCGTCACCGAGAACGGCGCGGGACCGATCGGGGGGACCGGTCAGGCCAGCCCGTGGAAGGGGAAGATCACCTCCCGGACCTCTTGGAGGGTGCGCTCCACCGCCTCGGCGCCGCCGCCACCGTCGCGCGGTGCCTCCGACAGGCGGTCCGGGACCTGCTGGCCCGACTCTCGTCGTGCCCGCTCCACCCAGGAGGCAGGAAGCTGGTCGGGCAGCTGCGCACCGGCCATCTCGGCGAAGTAGATCGTCCAGGCGCGCGGCACCACCCTGGCCCACTGATAGCCGCCGCCTCCGGTCGCCAACCACCGCCCCCCGGCCGCCCGATGGGCCAGCTCGTGGAGGGTGGCCGCCGTCTCGCGGTAGGCGGCGGTGGTGAGCCCCAGGCTGGCGAGGGGGTCGGAATGGTGGGTGTCGCAGCCGAGCTGCGTGACCAGGACCTCGGGTTGCCAGGCCTCCACCAGCGGAGGGACCACCTCCCGGAAGGCGGCCAGCCAGGCCCGGTCTCCCGTGCCCGGCGGGAGTGGGACGTTGACGCTGGTTCCCCGGGCGTCGTCGGCGCCGTACTCGTCCACGAACCCCGTGCCGGGGAACAGGGTCGCCCCGGACTGGTGCACGGAGATGGTGAGGACGCGAGGGTCGCGGTAGAAGACGGCCTGTGGCCCGTCCCCGTGGTGCACGTCGACGTCGACATAGGCCACCTTGCCGACGCCGTGGGCCAGCAGCCAGGCGATGGCCACGGCCGGGTCGTCGTACACGCAGAACCCGCTGGCCTGCTCCGGCATGGCGTGGTGCAGGCCCCCGGCCGGGTTGAAGGCGTGCTCGGCCCGGCCCGAGAGCACGGCCTCGGCCGCCACCACCGACGCTCCGGCCACCCGGGCCGAGGCCTCGTGCATGGCCGGGAAGACGGGGTTGTCGCCGGGCCCGAAGCCGAACTGCCACCACGGGCCCTTCTCGCCGTGGCCAGCCCGCTTGACGGCGTCGAGGTAGCGCTCGGTGTGCACCAGCAGGAGCTCTTCGTCGGTCGCGTCGCGAGCCGGCCTCTCCACCACCCGCTCCCCGTCGAGCATCCCGTAGTCGCGGATCAGCTGGTGGGTGAGGACGACCCTCACCATGCGCAGCGGGTGCTGCGGCCCGTGGTCGTACCACGGGGCGTCCTCTCCGTACCAGACCAGCTCCACGCCCTCGCTCAACCGGACCCCCGCCTGACCTCACGCCATTGTGGCCGCC
>JALYHF010000068.1 GCA_030776745.1 Actinomycetota bacterium
CCCCGAGGGTGGTCAAGGCGGCGGCCGTGCCCAGCGCCGCGCCCAAGGCCAAACCCAAGCCCAAGCCCCCGCCCCCGCCGAAGCCGGCCAAGGGGGCGGCTCCGGCCAAGCCGAAGCCGGCGGCCAAGCCGGAGCCGAAGCCCGAGGCCAAGCCGAAGCCGGCCCCGCCGGCGGCTCTGGCGGCGAAGACCAGCGCCCAGAAGACCGAGGCGGAGACGCTGGCGTGCATCCGGCGGGTCGAGAGCGGGGGCAACTACGGCGCCGTGTCGCCGAGTGGCATCTACCGGGGCGCGTACCAGATGGACGACGACTTCTGGCGCAAGTACGGAGGCGACGCCGCCCTGACCGGGCGCCACGAGCAGGCGTCGGCGGCGCAGCAGGACGCGGTGGCAGGCCGCGGCTTCCGGGACCGGGGCCTGGACCCGTGGCCGAGCGCCGTGACGGAGTGCGCCTGAGGGCCCTGAGCCTCGTCACCTCGTGACGCTCAGCCGTCGCCAGGTCCTCGACCTCCTCGCCGAGCACGGGCTGCGGCCCAGCCGGGCCCTCGGCCAGAACTTCGTGGTCGACGCCAACACCGTTCGTCGCATCGCCCGTCTGGCCGGCGTCGGCGCCGGAGACCGCGTCGTGGAGATCGGCGCCGGAGTGGGCTCGCTCACCCTGGCTCTGGCCGAGACGGGGGCCGACGTCACCGCCGTCGAGATCGACCGGTACCTCCTCCCCGTCCTGCGCTCGGTGGTGGAGCCGGCCGGCGTGCGGGTGGTCGAGGGCGACGCCCTGGCCCTCGACTGGGAGGGGGTGCTGCGACCGCCCGAAGGCTGGGCGCTGGTGGCCAACCTGCCCTACAACGTGGCCACGCCGTTGGTGCTGGAGCTGTTGGAGCACGTGCCCGCCATCGGCCGCATGTTGGTGATGGTGCAGCGCGAGGTGGGGGAGCGCCTGGCCGCCGGAGCCGGGGACGAGGCCTACGGCGCGGTGTCGGTGAAGGTGGCGTATCGGGCGTGGGCCTCGGTGGTCGGTCGGGTGCCGCCCACCGTGTTCGTACCCCGTCCCAAGGTGGACTCCGCGCTGGTCCTCCTGGAGCGCCGGCCGGCCCCCGCGGTGGAGGCCGACGAGGGCCGGATGTTCGCGCTCGTGCGGGCCGGCTTCGCCCAGCGCCGCAAGATGCTGCGCCGCTCCCTGGCCGGGTTGGTGACACCGGAGGCGTTCGCAGCGGCCGGCATCCGCCCCGAAGCGAGGGCCGAGGAGCTCGACGTCGAGGCATGGGGCAGGCTGGCGACGTGCGCCAGCGACGACGAGCCCTCGCCAAGCTGACCACGTCGCTGCGCGTGAGGGGGGTCCGGGAGGACGGGCTCCACCTGATCCACGCCGAGATGGTGACGCTCGACCTGGCCGACGTCCTGACGTTCAGCGACGGGGACGGCCTCGAGGTGGTGGGCGCGCCCGGGCTCGACGCCGGCGAGGCCAACCTGGTGCGGCGGGCCCTGCGGGCGGTGGGGCGCACCGCCCACGTCCGTCTGGACAAGCGGATCCCGGTGGCCGCCGGCCTGGGAGGAGGGTCGGCCGACGCTGCCGCCGTGCTGCGCTGGGCGCGCTGTCACGACCTGACGGTGGCGGCCGCCTTGGGTGGCGACGTCCCCTTCTGCCTCCTGGGAGGTCGCGCTCGAGTGACCGGCATCGGCGAGACGGTCGAGCCCTTGGCCTTCGAGGAGCGGACGTTCACCCTGCTCACGCCGCCCCTGGCGCTGTCCACGGCCAGGGTCTACGCCGCTTGGGACCAGATGGGCGGCCCGAGGGGCGACGGCCCCAACGACCTGGAACCGGCGGCCCTGCGCGTCGAACCGAGGTTGGCCTCTTGGCGAGACCGCTTGGGTGACGCCACCGGCCGCACGCCGGTGCTGGCCGGCAGCGGAGGCACCTGGTATGTGGAAGGGGCGTTCCCCGCGGTGGTGGGAGCGGTGGTGACGCGAACCGACCGCCCCGAAGGACGGCCGATGGAACCATGAGGGGCGCCGACGCTGGTGCTACTTGCCCGCCCGCCGCTGCCAGCGTGTCGCCTTCAGCATCTTCTTGTGCTTCTTCTTTCGCATCCGCTTGCGGCGCTTCTTGATCAGCGATCCCATGCCGCACATGAGGCTAGCGGCAGGCGCCCGCACCCGGCGAACCGGCCGACGTCGGTGGCTCCGGAGCCAGGGTTCGAACCTGGAATCTGCTGGTCCAAAGCCAGCCGAGTTGCCAATTACTCTACTCCGGACCGCGTGCCACGCCCGATTCTACCGTCGGCACCGAACCACCGGCTTCGAAGCGAGTCGCCGCCGATGCGATGCCGTCCCACCATCCGGCGATCTCGAGGTTGAGCTCGCTGCTGCGGCGCACGATCACGGCGAGGCAGCCGTGATACGAGCGCCCGATGTTCCGGCGAGTGCTCTTCGCGTTGTGCTTCTTGATGGTGGTCTTGCTGAATGCGCTCTCGGGTACTCCGGTCACCGACGACCAGTAGCGCAGGGCCTCCTCCACGTGCCCCGACTCGTGGATCGCGACGCGAAACGCCAGTCGACCGCTGTCGACGCCGATGAGGGACAGCCATTGGAGGAACAGCCGGACGAGCGAGGGGTCCGAGTTCACGAACTGGACGCGGGTTGCCGTTCTCCACGGCTTGTTCTTGGCGCCTTCCGCCCAGTACGCGACGACTCCGGCCACGAAGAGCTCCTTCGCGCTCAGGCCGACGACCTGCGAGCGCGCCCGCGCTTGCAAGACGTCCCTTCTACGAGCCGCCGCCGCCCGGTGGCTTTGGCCTCGTCGCTCTGCCGCCGCCACGGCCTTCTGTCGCAGGACCTCACCGTGCTCGTCCGTCAGTGGAGTGTCCCGGAGCCACAACGACAAGGTGCTCTTGGAGACGGAGACGAACTGCTGGATCTCGCGGTAGGACTTTCCCTGAAGCCGAAGAGCGAGGGCTTCTCGACGAAGGTCTTCCTTCACCACATCGAACACTAGTTCGCCAGCGTTCGGCGGTCAAGAGAATGGAAGAGCTTCGACGAACGAAGTGAGTGGCTCAGTCGTTTCGTTCGATCCCTGCCCCGCCAGCCACGCCTTCGTTCACGCGGTAGAAAGGAGTCATGAGCACTCGGGCGCTCTCCGCCGTGATCCTGGCCGCCGGGGAGGGAAGCCGGATGCGGTCGGCCCGGCCCAAGCCGGTGCACGCGCTGTGCGGTCGGCCCATGGTGCTCCACGTCGTCGACGCCCTGGCCGAGCTCCTCGTCGAGCGGGTGGTCGTGGTGGTCGGGCACGGCGCCGAGCACGTGACCAAGGCCCTGGTCGAGAGCGCGCCCCTCGGACTCAGCGTCGACTTCGTGGAGCAGCGGGTGCAGCGCGGTACGGGTGACGCCGTCTCGGTGGGGCTCACCGCCTTCCCCGACGACGACGTCGACGACAGCGACATCGTGGTGCTCCCGGGCGACACGCCGCTGCTTCGTCCGCCCACCCTCGCCGCCCTGGTCCAGGCCCACCGCGCCGCCGACGCGGCGGCCACCCTCCTCACCGCCCGGGTGGACGATCCGGGCGGCTACGGACGGGTGGTCCGGGACAGGAACGGGCGGGTGGCCCGCATCGTGGAGCAGGCCGACGCCAGCGCCGAGGAGCTGGCCATCGACGAGGTCAACACCTCGATCTACTGCTTCCGACGCAGCCTCCTGGCCCCGGCGCTGCGCCGCCTCAGCCCCGAGAACGCCCAGGGCGAGTACTACCTCACCGACGTGGTGGGGGTGCTGCACGATGCGGGCTACCCGGTCATCTCTCAGGTCGCGGCCGACTCCGTCGAGACGTCCGGCGTCAACGACCGGGCCCAGCTGGCGGTGGCCGAGGCCGAGCTGCGCCACCGCACGAACGCCCGGTGGCTGCGCCGCGGGGTGACGATGCTGGACCCGGAGCGCACCTACATCGACGCGTCGGTCGAGCTGGCCCCCGACGTCACCCTGTTCCCGGGCACGATGCTGCAGGGCAGCACGACGGTGGGCAACGGTGCCCAGGTGGGCCCCGACGTCCGGCTGGTGGACTGTGTCGTGGGCGACGGTGCGATGGTGGAGCTCACCGTCGCTCGCCAGAGCGAGATCGGCGCCGACGCCCGTGTGGGCCCGTTCGCCGCCCTGTCGCCCGGAGCGCGCGTGGCGCCGGGGACGGTGACGGGCCCGTTCTTCGCCATGGGCCTGGACGACGAGGAGGGTTGACGGCGGTGGAACTGGTCCCCAGGAAGCGTCTGGAGCTGTACTCGGGCCGGGCCCACCCGTCGCTGGCCGAGGAGATCGCCGAGCACCTCGGGGTCAAGCTGGGGGAGCCGAACCTGCAGGAGTTCGCCAACGGCGAGATCCACTGCCGATTCGGCGAGTCGGTCCGCGGCACCGACTCCTTCATCGTCCAGACCCATTGCCGGCCGGTCAACGACTCGATCATGGAGCAGTGCATCATGATCGACGCGGCCAAGCGGGCCTCGGCCAAGCGGATCACCGCCGTGTGCCCCTACTACGGCTACTCGCGCCAGGACCGGAAGGCCGAGGGACGCGAGCCGATCACCGCCAAGCTGGTGTGCGACATGCTCACGGTGGCCGGCGCCGACCGCATCGTCAGCGTCGACCTCCACTCCGGGCAGATCCAGGGCTTCTTCAACGGGCCCGTCGACCACCTGACCGCCATGCCGGTGCTGGTCGACTACCTGGCCCGTTCGGTCCCCGACGAGCTGGTGGTGGTCGCTCCCGACGCCGGGCGGGTGAAGGTGGCCGAGCGCTTCGCCCAGCACCTCGACGCCGAGCTGGCCTCGGTGTACAAGCGCCGGTCGGGCGGCCTCGTCCGGGCGCTGGGGGTGATGGGCGAGGAGGTGGTGCGGGGCCGCCACTGCGTCCTCATCGACGACATGATCGACACCGCGGGCACCATCGTGGCCGCCGCTGAGGTCCTTCTCGAGTACGGCGCCCGTGAGGTGTGGGCCGTGGCCACCCACGGCGTGCTGTCCGATCCGGCCGTGGACCGGCTGAAGAACTCCTCGATCGCCAAGGTCGTGGTCACCAACACCTTGCCCCTGCCGGCCGAGAAGCGGATCGACAAGCTCGAGGTCCTCTCGGTGGCCGAGATCGTCGCCGACGCCATCGACGCCGTCTTCGAGGACACGTCGGTCTCGGACATCTTCGGAGGTGAGAACCAGAGCTAGGCAGCCGCCGTCCGAGCGGCGAGGCGCCGCCGGACCAGGGAGGGGGGACCGGCTGATGGAGATCAACAGGCAAGCTCCGGTGGTCGCGGCCAGCGAGATCGAGGTGGGCGCCGGCCCCGAGGTCGTCTGGGACGTGATGGCCGCGGTCAAGCGCTGGCCGGCCTGGAACCCCGACGTGAAGGCGGCGTTCCTGGAGGGAGACGTCACCGAGGGGTCCACCTTCCAGTGGAAGGCCGGACCGGGCACCATCACCTCGACCTTCACCGAGGTGGACCGACCTCGCATCCTGGCGTGGAGGGGGACGACGTTGGGGATCCGGGCCCTGCACGCCTGGCGCATGGACGCACGGAACGGCAACACGGTGGTGCGTACCGAGGAATCGTGGGAAGGGTTGTTCCCCCGTGTCTTCCGGCGCTCGATGCACAAGGCGCTCCAGCGGTCGATCGACTCGGGGCTCCAGGCGCTGAAGGCCGAGGTCGAACGCGGGCCCACGCCCTGACCGCTGCGTCGCGGGACGCCGGGACGATGGGGCGCCAGCCGCCGCAACCGGGGCTGCTGGTGGTTTGTCGCCGGAGCGGGTCGGGTACCGACGAGTACCGGTTGAGAAGTCAGCCTCCCGCCTCCGCCACCTCTGAACGAGCGCGTCGGAGCTTCCATGCCACAGGAGGTTTCTCCCATGAGCAACATCGGATCCAGTTCCACCGCGACTTCTGGCGCTCTTCGCAGCGACGCCGGGAGCCGCCCGCAGCCCCGTTCCACGGAGACTCGGCCGTCGTTCCGCACGAGTGAGTTCATCGTCTTCGTGGTGACCAGCATCCTGGTCATCATCGCCGCCTACACCGACGAGGCCTTCGACGTCGACCACGGTTGGACCCTCGTGGCCGCACTGGCCATCGGCTACATGATCGCCCGGGGCATCGCCAAGGCCGGCAGCAGGGAGTCCTACAACTACGACGGCAACCGCTGATGGGAGGCGTCGACGGCTCAGGTGTCGGCGCTTGGCTCGGCACCGACCTGACCGGGCGGGACGGGCCGATCGGCACGGTTGTCGACGTCTACCTGGACGAGGCCAGCGGCCGGCCCGAGTGGCTGGTCGTCAGCACGGGTACAGGGGACGGCCAGGTCGGCTTCGTGCCGGTGGCCGAGGCCGCCCAGCGGGCTGACGGCCTGGTCGTCCCCTTTGGCACCGAGGAGGTGCTGGCCGCTCCCCGGCCGGCCATGGAAGGGGCGTTGACCGTCGACGAGGAGGCCGCGCTCTACCGGCACTACGGCGTGGCCCAGCCACAGCTCGGGCCGTTGGGGCTGGGCGGCCCCGAGGGCAACGACGACGCCATGACCCGCTCCGAGGAGGAGCTTCACGTGTCCAAGACCTCCTCGCCGGTCGGGCGTGTTCGGCTCCGCAAGTGGGTCGAGACCGACCACGTCAGCCGGGTGGTGCCGGTGGCTCGCGAGGAGGTGCGCATCGAGAGCGAGCCGGTCAACGCGGCCAACGTCGGCCAGGCTCTCACGGGTGCGCAGATCTCCGAGGCCGAGTACGAGATCGTGCTCCACGAGGAGCAGGTGACGGCAGCCAAGGTTGTGGTGCCCAAGGAACGGGTGCGCTTGGAGAAGGACGTCGTGGTCGAGGAGCAAGAGGTCGGCGCCGACCTGCGCAAGGAGCGCATCGAGGTTGAGCGCGATGGCCTGGCGTAGACCCGACGCCCGCCAGGGAGCGGCGGGTCCGAGGCGTGACACCGTCCGCCCCCGCCCGCCCCGCCCGGGCGGGGACGCCCGTGCCGCACCACAGCCCGATGTGACCGTGAAGGGCGAGGGGATCCGGGTCCAGGGCACCGGCGAGGACGTCGGGGTCGCCGAGGCCAGGAGCCGTTTTGGTGGCGTGGACGCGCCCGCCACCCTCGCCGGCACGGCCGCCGCCGTCGGAACGGTCGTGGTGGTCGGTGGGCTCGTGGCCGGCGTGGGGACCATCGGCTTCCAGTTGGGCCTCGAAGGCGACGACACCTTGTCGCTGGCCGGCCTCGTGGCCGGACTGGTCACGCTGGCCCTCGGCTTCTGGGTCGGGGGCTGGGTCGCCGGGCGCATGGCCCGCTACGACGGGGGCCGCAACGGCCTCCTCACGGCGCTGTGGTTCGTGGTCTTGGCCGCGCTCACGAGCGGGCTGGCCGCCGCGCTGGGCAGTTCCTTCGACGTGTTCTCCGACCTGCGGTTGCCGCAGTGGTTCTCGCGCAACGCCCTCACCCCCGCCGCCGTGGCCAGCGGGCTGCTCGCCTTCGCCGTGATGGTGGCGGCCGGCTGGCTCGGTGGACAGGTGGGCGAGCGCTACCACCGCAGCGCCGACGCCCTGATCGCCAACACGCGCCAGGGCGGGGTGGCCCGTCCGCAACACCGCATGCGGCGGCCATGAGCCGGCGCACCGCGGCGCGCCCGGCGATGACGGCGGGCGAGCAGGACAGCGGTCTGGTCCGCTCGGAGGAGGAGCTGGACATCTCGGTCACCACCAGAGAAGCCGGCGTGGTTCGGGTCCGCAAGGTGCTGGACCAGCGGCACGTGGAGCAGGTCGCCTCTCGTGGGGTCGAGCACGCCCAGGTCGAGCAGGGCCCGCCCGACGAGGTCGACTCGGGGCTGGTCGAGACCCTGCCGGACGGCTCGGTGTCCATCCCGGTGTTCGAGGAGCAGCTGGTGGTCGAGAAGCGCCTCGTCGTCCGGGAGCGGATCATCGTCCGAAAGCACACCGTCTTCGACGAGCACCGCGTGGAGGCCGACCTGCGGAGGGAGCGGGTGGAGATCGACCCCGACACCGAGGTCCGGTCTCGCGTGGCTCGAGACGGGCCGCCGCCTCGAAGGCGACGACCGAGCGCAGGCACCGGATCGGCCGCGTCGAGGGCGAAGAAGCCGGCGTCGGGCGGGAATCCTCGCTCCCGCTCCAAGCCCGTCCCTGAGGACGGCGCCACCCCGGCGCCGGCGCGGCGGTCGCGCCGTTCCCGCGGCGCCTGAGGCGACAGCCGGGCCGGCAGCGCTCCTAGAATCGGCTCCATGCCCGAGATCAACCTTCCTGCCGAGCTCGGCCGCACCACCGGTTCCCGCCCCTCGGGGCGGCTCCGGGCCGCCGGCAAGGTGCCCGCCGTGGTCTACGGCCACGGGGTCGAGCCGCTGTCCGTGGCCGTCGACGGGCGGGCGCTGCGCTCGGCCCTCACCACCGAGGCCGGCATGAACGCGCTGCTCAACCTCCAGGTGGACGGCTCCTCGCACCTCACGCTGGCCCGGGAGGTGCAACGCCACCCGGTGCGGGGCAGCGTGGTGCACGTCGACTTCCTGATCGTCCGCCGGGACGAGGTGATCGCAGCCGAGGTTCCCATCGCACTGGTGGGCGAGGCCATCAACGTGCACCGCGACGACGGCGTGGTGGACCAGCAGCTGTTCAGCCTCACCGTCCAGGCCACGCCGGGGCGCATCCCCAACGCCATCGAGGTGGACGTCACCGGCCTGCTCATCGGCGACACGGTCCGAGTCGCCGATCTGGCCCTCCCCGAGGGGGTCGGCACCGACGTCGACCCGGAGACCGCCGTGGTGGTGGGCCAGCCGCCGCAGGTGACGGCCGAGGACCTCGTGACGGAGGCCGCAGCCGAGGCGGCCGAAGCAGCCGAGGCGGGCGCCGATGCCGCGAGCGCCGAGGGGACCGGGGAGACGGCCGGGGACTCGCCCGACACCGAGGGCTAGCACCTGTCCTTTCCGCGCACGGGCACGGCCGCCGACCTGCTGGTGCTCGGGCTCGGGAACCCGGGCGCGGAGTACGAGGGAAGCCGCCACAACGTCGGCGCCGAGGTGGTGGCCATGCTGGCTCGCCGCCATGGGGGGCGCCTGCGCAAAGGCAAGGAGCGGGCCCTGGTCGACGAGGTGCGGGTCGACGGCCACCGTCTGGCCCTGGCCTTTCCCCAGACCTACATGAACGAGTCCGGCCTGGCCGCGGCGGCGCTGGTTCGCCGGTACGGCATCGACGACCTCGAGCGCCTGGTCGTGGTGCACGACGAGCTGGACCTGCCGGTGGGGGCTCTCAAGGTCAAGGTCGGCGGCGGCCTGGCTGGCCACAACGGGCTCCGGTCGATCAAGGCCCACCTCCACGGCGACGGCTTCTGCCGGGTGCGGATCGGCATCGGGAAGCCGCCCGGCAAGCAGCACGGCGTCGACCACGTCCTGCGCCCTCCGTCGAAGCGGGAGCGGGCCGAGCTGGAGGTGGTCCTCGAGGAGGCGGCCGATGCCGTCGAGGTCATCCTGGCCGAAGGGCCGGCCGCGGCCATGAACCGGTTCAACGCCTGATGTTCCGCGCGGTTCCGTGCCCCCCTCCCTGCCGCGGCTCGGCCGACAGGCTCCCTGTCATCTCGACGAAGCCGGCCGGTCCCCGCCGGCCGCCACACCGCCACCGCCTGGCCACCGTCTCGAGCGACGGCCTCGTGGAGCACCGAGAAGGTCGGCGTAGAGGGCCCGCACGTCGTCGAGCAGGCGCTGCTCCCCGAAGCGCTCGCTCACCCGCCTTCGGCCGGCCTGGCCGAGGTGGTCTCGGGCGGTGGCGTCCTGGAGCAGGCGGGCCAGCGCCGAGGCGATCTTCTCGGCGTCTCCTCGCGGTGCCAACAGGCCGGTCACACCGTCTTCGACCACGGTTCTCACCCCGCCGACGTCGGTGGCCACCACCGGGCGACCGCCGGCCGATGCCTCGATGAGGGCGACGGGCGTACCCTCGTTCTGGCTGGTGAGGGCCACGACGTCGAGGTCGGCGACGGCCGACGGGATGTCGGCCCACCATCCCGTGAAGTGGACGCGCCCGGCCAAGCCGAGCTGGCCGGCGCGAGCCTCCAGGGGAGCTCGCAGCTCCCCGTCCCCGATCACGGCCAGGTGGACCCCTGGAAGTCGGGCCACCGCCGAGAGCAGGGTGGCGTGATCCTTGATCGGCACCAACCGTCCGATGATCCCCACCAGCGGCGTCTTGGCGTCCAGCCCCAGGCGAGATCGCAGCCGGCCGCTGGGCCGGCGCAGAGCGAGGAAGGGAGCCAGCTCCAATCCGAGCGGTATCACATGGAACTGGGATGGGCGACCGACACCGAGGTCGAGGAGCTGGTCCCGGATCTCGGGGCTGACGGCGACGAGGGCGTCGGTGTGGCGAGCCAGCTGGCGCTCGACCTCGGTGAAGCCACGTTGCGCGGTGGCCCGGAAGTAACCGTCGAGCACGTGGCCGTGGAAGGTGTGGACGGTGCGCGGTCGAGGCCTCATCGTGGCCACCGCCAGCCGCCCCACCGTTCCCGCCTTGGCCAGGTGGGTGTGGATCACCTCCGGCCGGCGCTGGACCAAGAGCCTCCGCACGGCGGCCAGCGACCTGGCGTCGGCGGAGGGGTTGAGCGACCGGGTCAGGGGGACGTGGTGCACCGGGACGGAGGGATGGCTGAGCTCGCCTTCCCAGGGCGGAGGAGTACCGGCGGCCAGGGTGGTGGCGAACCGCGGCTCCAGTCCATGGGTGAGCAAGAGGGCGTGGCGGGCCGGGCCCCCGACGTTCAACCGGGTGATCAGGCGAAGGACTCCGATCGGGGGGATCCGTGGGTGCATGCACGCCCTTCAGGAGCGTCCGAGGAGCTTCGACACGTCGCCTGGGCGGGTGGCGTCGGCCCGGCACCAGGAGCGCCAACTGTAGTGGCTCTCGGCCCGTCGGCCAGCGTGCCGGAACCGTGGCGATGGCTGGTGGAGCCCGGTCCCGTCGAGGCCGGGAGCGGCCGGTTGAAACCAGGGCGCTGCGGGTAGCGATCACCGGTGATCCGCCTGAGGCCCCTCTCCGAGCAGGTCGTCGTGGTCATGGGCGCCTCCAGCGGCATCGGCCGGGAGACCGCGCGCCAGCTGGCGGCGCGGGGCGCCTCCGTGGTGGTCTCGGCCCGCGATACCTCCGCCCTCGAGAGCCTGGTCAGCGAGATCGACTCCGAGGGAGGACGGGCCTTGGCCGTGCCCGCCGACGTGAGCGACCTGGGCCAGGTGCAGGAGGTGGCCGAGCGGGCGGGGCACGCCTTCGGCGGCCTGGACACCTGGGTGCACGCGGCCGCGGTGGCCGTCTACGGCCGCTTCGAGGACACCACCGCCGAGGAGTTCCGGAGAGTCGTCGAGGTCAACCTGCTCGGGCCCGTGCACGGCGCCAAGGCGGCCCTGCCCCACCTGCGCCGCCGGGGCCAGGGCGCCTTCATCTGCGTGTCTTCCATCGAGGCACGCCGTTCCTTCCCGTACCACAGCGCCTACGCGGCGGCCAAGCATGGCGTGGACGGCTTCCTGGAGGCCCTGCGGGTCGAGCTGCTCCAAGAGGGGTTGCCGGTCTCGGTGACCAACGTGCTTCCGGGGTCGATCAACACTCCGCTGTTCGACAAGGCCCGCACCAAGCTGGGCGTCAAGCCGATGCCCATGCCGCCCATCTACCAGCCCGAGACCGTCGCTCCGGTCATCCTCCACGCCGCCGAGCACCCGGCTCGGGACCTGCTGGCGGGAGGCGCGGCGAAGGGCTTGTTGCTCACCCAGCGTCTGTCGCCCCGGCTGCTCGACGCCGCCTTGGTGCGCTTCGGGTTCAGGACCCAGCGAACAGACGAGGCCAAGGACGCCGACGCCGGCGACAACCTCTTCGAGCCGCTGGCGGGGATGGGCAAGGTGGAGGGCTCCTTCAGCGATGGGGCCTGGTCGCGCAGCGCTTACAACCGCTTCCAGGTGAGCTCACCGTTGCGGCGGGTGGGGGAGCTCTTGACCGGACCGCCGAGGACCCGCGACTCATCGGAGCCGGCTCGCGACCACGAGGGCTCCGTCACCCGCTGACTGCACGGCTCAACGGAGCGGCTGGCGAGGCACGGGCATCACTCCTCGACGCCTCGTCGCTCGATCCGACCGCGAACGCACTGTGCCACGTGTCCCAGGTGCGCCGTCGATTGGTAGGCGTCGCCACGTTGGGGGTAGAGCGACTGCCATGACCAGCGACGACCGCACGGCAGAGGACCGCCCACCCGACGCCGTCCCCGGCGACGACGCCCAGCCCACCAACCAACCCATCGACGAACAGGTGCGCACCCTCCCGCTCGACGAGGGGGACGGCGCCGAACGGGTGCTGGGCCAGGAGAACTCCGGCCCGGGGAACATGGAGGGAGGAGGCGAGTGGCCCGACCCGCAGGCGCCGGCGACAGGACCGGCCCCGGGAACGGCGGAGGGCGGCGCCGAAGCCATCGAGCAGCGTCGCCGGCGCCCGGACGCCGGGGCCCCCGGAGGGACGAGCAGTCAGCCGCAGCAGCTGCAGGACGGAGGAGAGAACCAGAACGTCGGCCCGGCCCGCAGCGTCGATGTGGGCTCTGGCAACCAGGGCGCCATCGACCCGCCCACCGGGTTCAAGGACGTTCTGGAGGCCGACCGGGTGGCAGGAGGCTCGAGCAGCGTCCCCGACGAGGGTTGACGAGGGTTGCCCCCAGCGTCGAAGGCCGCCCCGTCGCCGAGGACGACGAGGGAGGGGGCTGAGGCAGCAGGCCGGGTCATATGCGCCGCCGCTCGCCAGCTGTCGGGCTCGTTGGCGGCGATCCTGTCGGGCGCCCCGACCGATGACGGAGCAACGTGAACTACGTCGAGGTCGATGGCCTGCAGATCGCGTTTCGGCGAGCAGGCGACGGACCACCGCTGCTGCTCCTCCATGGCGGCATGAGCGACAGCCGGGTGTGGCGCGAGCAGCTCGAGGACCTCTCGGACGAGTTCACCGTGGTGGCCTGGGATGCGCCCGGCTGCGGCCAGTCATCGGATCCGCCCGAGACGTTCCGCCTGCCGCAGTATGCGGACTGCCTCGCCGGCTTCATCGATGTGGTCGGCTTGGGAAGGCCTCATGTACTGGGACACTCCTTCGGTGGTGGCCTCGCCCTGGAGCTGTATCGCCGGCACGCTGGAATCCCGAGGTCGCTCGTGCTGGCCGGCGCCTACGCGGGATGGGCCGGTTCTCTACCGCCCGGAGAGGTGGAAGAGCGCTTGCAGCTGGCGCTGCGCATGGCCGACCAGCTCCCGATCCGGATCGAGCCTGAGTCGATCCCGGGCCTCGTCTCGAAAGCGATGCCGCCCGAGAGGATCGAGGAGGTGAAGGCGATCATGTCCGAGGTCCGTCCGATTGGCATGCGTGTGACGGCCCACGCCTTCGCCGAGGCCGACCTTCGGGACGTGCTGCCCCACGTCGCCGTCCCGACGCTGCTGCTGTATGGCGACGCCGATGAGCGCGCCCCACTGAACGTCGCCGAAGCGCTGCACGCCAGCATGCCCACCTCGACGCTCGTGATGATGCCCGGCCTCGGCCACGAGAGCTACCTCGAGTCGCCGCGGACGTTCAACGCCGAAGTGCGCCGCTTCCTCCGCTCGCTTACCTGATTCGACTCGCGTGGAGCACGCGCTGGCAGTATCGAAGACCAACACGGACGTGGACGCTGGGAGGTCGTAGGCGACAGACCGCACCGCGCGAGGTCAGGGCACGAGCCGGTAGAAGCGCCAGAAGTCGTGCTCGATGGGCAGAACGTCGATCCGGCCGAAGCCGGCTTGGGTGGCATAGGTCCGAACCGTGTCGGGCCGGATGACCGTGCCGGTGCCCGCGGAGTCCTCGTCGAGCATGCCGACCGCAAGGCAGTGCAGCACGCTCCAGCCGTAGTTGAACCGCTCGATCTCGTCGCCGGGCGCAGCGAAGCGTTCGGCCACCCGCTCGTCGGCGATCACGACGCTGCCTCCGTCGGCGAGTAGCTCCCGAGCGGTGCGGAGCACTTCGACAGGGTGGTTCATGTCGTGGAGGGCCTCGAAGATGGTGACCAGGTCGTAGCGGCCGGTGAGGGCGGCGTCGCTGGCGTCGTGAACGGCAGGCCGCACTCGGTCGGCCATCCCTTCGGCGGTGACCCTGGCCTGGGCGGCTTCGATAGAGGCGGCATCGACGTCGATGGCGTCGACGGACGCTTTCGGGTAGGCGCGGGCGATGGCAACGCTCGACCATCCCGAACCGCAGGCGAGGTCAGCGACCCGCGCTGGTGGTTCGGCCCGCAAGCGGGCGTCGACCTCGGGGATGGACGCCAGCCAGTCGGCGAGCTGGTTGACGAACATCGGCCGGTTGATCGCCTCGATACCTTGGCGCACGTCGGCGCCGTAGTCCTCGTAGGGCACGCCGCCGCCGTTGCGGTAGGCGGCCAGCAACGCCTCCATCGGCGCGGTCACGCCGATGGCGAGCGTGGCGAGCGGAGTGAGGTAGTTGAGGTTCTCCTCGTCGACGAACACGGCCCGGTGGGCCGCCGGCAGCCCGTAGCGCCGCTCGCCCGGCGCTGCGTCGGGGTCGTCGACGCTCAGGAAACCGGCCACGGCCTGTTGCTCGAGCCACTCGCGCACGTAACGCTCGACGGTGCCGGTACGCGCCGCGAGCTCGGCGGAGGTGGCGTCGCCGTCGTCGGCGAGGGCCCGATAGAAGCCGAGCCGGCTGCCGAGATGGACCGATGCCACTTCGAGAGTCTCGATGACAGCCCCGAACAGCCGCTCCACGAGTGCGCCGGTGTCACCGGCGGCGGATGGGGTCTCGGTCTCGGTCATGGTTGTTCTCCTTCGCGTCTCAGCCGAGAGGGCGCCGAGGGGCAACACCAAGTCGATGCCCGATCATGGGTGGCCCCGTCCCCTACGAACGCCCCGCTCGTCGCCTGCATGCCATACGGATGAACCTTAAACGGCAGGCGGTGCGGGAGCTTCGCCAGAACCGGCGAATCCGACCCAGGATCGGGGCACCTGCCGTTGCCTACCCAAGAGGTAAGGATTCGGCCGAACCACGTGCTCAGGAAGGACCGAGCCATGAGCGTCACCGACGAGCTGCTGAAGAACGCGGAGACGTACTCCTCCTCCTTCGACAAGGGCGACCTGCCCTTGCCGCCGGCCAAGAAGGTCGCGGTGGTGGCGTGCATGGACGCCCGCCTCAACCCCTAGGGGATCCTCGGCCTGTCCGAGGGCGTGAAGGCGCAGATCGAGGCGGACACCGGGATCCGCCCGTCGTTCGCCCTCGAGGCGTTCCCCGAACTGGATGGCGACGTGCGCCAGTCCATCGCCCGCATCAGGTCCAGCCCCTTCATCGCCCGCAAGGACAGCGTGCGCGGCTTCGTTTCCGAGGTGGAGACTGGCTCCCTGCGGGAAGTCACGTAGGAGGCCGGTGTAGAGCCGGGCGGGGCCCCGAGCCGTCCGGAACATGAAAGCTGTGGGTCGATGCGCCTACTCGGCTTGGCGGGCGCTGGAGACGTCCGGGCCCGGCGTCAGCTTGACCATGGGGCGCGCCGGCAGGGCGCTTTATCGCAACGCGAGGTTCGTTGGTTCCCGGCAGTCGTCACCCCTACCATGCAGACGTGACGCCATGGGCCGACGGTCCCGGCATCGTGGAGTTCCCTGATGGTCGCAGGATTCGTGGACGCGGTCTACGGCAACCGCCGCCTGACGGGCAGGATCCAGAGTTCGGCGTTTACCTCCTGGCTCGCGATCCTGGCCCCTTCGATTGGGAGCACCGCTGGGTGCGTTGGCCTGACTTCCGAACTCCGGCATCTGGTGATGACGCGATGGCCGCGCTCTGCGACGCCTACACACGCTCCGCCGGGCAGCGCGTCGAGGTCGCTTGCGGAGGCGGTGTCGGTCGGACCGGGACAGCCCTGGCGGCAATGGCCGTGCTCGCTGGTGTTCCCCGCGCTGAGGCGGTCGCATGGGTCCGACGTCGGTACCACGAACGCGCCGCAGAGACGCCATGGCAACGACGGTGGGTCCTCAAGGTCGAGGGCGCCCGCCAGCTGGCGAAAGAGCGCGTCGCGTGCTCCATCCAGGTCCGGCGGCACCGGCCTGGACCTCGGGCGGAGGGGCCGGACCGGTCCGGTAAGGGCCACTGCGGCGCGAGGTGACGAGCAGACGCGCCGAGCACCGTAGATCCTAGAAGGGCCGCCCCGTTACCCCAGGCCCCTCGAGCGAGAGGGGCCGGCTGGCGCGTGTTACGGCAACTCCACGGTCGAGCCTTCATGCAGGGCTCCTGCGCCGCCGTCATTCTCGCCGGGGAAGGGGCGCTCAGACGTAGAGTCCCCGCTCTTGGCCAAGGCCGACACCTGTCCTTGGTCATCTGGCCCCCATCCGAGGCCGTCAGGAGTGCACGTGGGCCTGGACGACGAACTGCCGCGTGACGACGCCTGACGGACGGGACGAGCCGGACCGCCCGCCTCGGGCGCGCGTCGCATTCGCCTTGCGGCTCCCTGCCGCAACCGCGACCATCCTGGCGTACCGCGTGAGCGTCGACAGGGGCCACGGAGCGTGCGGCGTGCTGCTGGCCCCGACGTGGTCACGCCCGGCAGTGCGCCCTCGGCAGGATTCGAACCTGCGCTCACCCGGCTCCGGAGGCCGGAACAGGGGGTTTTCCAGGGGTGTCCGACAGTGCCCGCCAGGGCACAAAAGTGCTGGTCAGCGGCACTTTCTGTGTGTCCGCCAGTCACCGGCGTTGACCACGGTTTTCCGCGCGTTTGTGGCCTGTTTGTGGCCTGCCGGGGCCGTGGAGCCGATCAGCGGTCGGCGGGAGCGGGCCGCTTTGTGCGCACGAGCGTGGCGTCGTCGAGGTCGATGGCGACGACGCCGGTCGGCTCAATGCCGACGACCTTGCCATCGCAGCGGTTGCCCTCGTAGTCGCCAGTGACCACGCGCTGGCCGACGACCGCCAGCTCCTGGGAGATGAAGAACTTGCGGAGGGTGAGCACCCTCCCCTCGTCGTCGACGTCGTGGTAGTC
>JALYHF010000069.1 GCA_030776745.1 Actinomycetota bacterium
CCGGCGGGCGGTCGGCATCGCCGAGCGCCACGGCTTGGCCACCCGCGCCGCCGAGGCTCGCCTCAACCTGTCCGGTGCCCTCGCCCTCCGAGGGGACTCGTCCGGCGCGCTGCGCGAGGCCGATCGAGCCGTCGGCGCCCTTCGAGGCCACGATCGGAACCTTCTCGAGCTGCAGCGGGCGTGCCTGCTCCACGTGAACGGTCGGTTGAGCGAGGCGCTGGAGGGTTACCGGCGGGTCCTCCCCGCCTTGCGCCGGGCGCAGGACAGGTCCCATGAGGCGACCGCCCTCCACAACCGGGCCTCCATCGAGTTCCACTTCGGTGCACTCGGCGCGGCGGAGGCCGACCTGGTCCGAGCCGAGCAGCTCTACGTCGCCCTCGGGCACGGCCGGGACGTGGCGGACGTCCGCCAGAACCTGGCCTTGATCGCCGCTCGCCGGGGTGACGTGCCCACCGCCCTGGCGTGGTTCGACCGAGTGGACGAGTACTTCCGGAACCACGGCATCGTGGACGGCGCTGGGTTTCGCGAGCGCTGTGACACCCTGCTCGCCGCCCGGTTGGTGGCCGAGGCCCGGCAGACGGCCGATGACGCGGTGCGGGCGCTGGCCAGCCAGGGGATGGGCGCCTTCCTGGCCGAGGCCCGCTTGATGCTCTCGGAGGTGGCCCTCCTCCAGGGCGACGTGATGACGGCTCGATCCGAGGCCGAGAAGGCGAGGCGAGCGTTCACCCGCCAGGGGCGGCAGAGCTTCCTTGCCCTCGCCCGCCACGCCCTCGTGCGAGCCCGGTGGGCGGCAGGCGAGAGCTCGCCGGCCCTGCTGGGCGCGGCCCGGAAGACGGCCGACGCGCTGGAAGCTGCGGGGTGGGCGGCGTCCGCCCTCGACGCCCGCCTGGTGGCCGGCCGCATCGCCCTCGACACGAACCGCCTCGACGTCGCCCGCACGGAGCTGGCGAAGGCCAGTCGGGCTCGTCGGCGGGGACCGGTCGCCCTGCGGTCTCGGGCCTGGCACGCCGAGGCGCTGTTGCGCCTGGCCGCTGGCAACCACCGGGGAGCCGAATCGGCGCTCCGAGCCGGCATGCGCCTGCTGGAGCACCATCGGGCGGCGATGGGAGCCACCGAGCTGCGGGCCCAGGCGTCGGGCCACGGCACCGAGCTGGCCGGTTTGGGACTGCGCCTGGCCCTTGCCGACGGGAAGGCCGAGCGGGTGCTGGCGTGGGCCGAGCGGTGGCGGGCTGGCTCCCTGCAGCTCCGGCCGGTGCGCCCACCCGACGACGCCGCCCTCCGGGACGAGTTGGCCGAGCTCCGAGGAGTGGTGACCGAGGTCCACGACGCGGCCCTGGAGGGACGCGACACCAGGCGCCTCCTGGCCCGCCAGACCGCCCTCGAGGAGTCCGTGCGCCGCCGCAGCCGCCACGCCCCGGGCCTTGGCACCTATCACTTTCCCCCGGCGCCGACCGCGGCCGCCCTCCAGGAGGCGCTGGGCGAGCGGGCACTCGTCGAGCTCGTCGAGGTCGAAGGTGCGCTGCACGCCGCCGTGGTCGCCGATGGGAGCCCCACGCTTCGAGCGCTCGGCCCCCTGGAGGAGGTCGTCGCCGAGCTCGACTCCCTCCGGTTCGCCCTCCGGCGCCTGAGCGGCGGGTACCGCTCGGCGGCGGCACTGGCGGCGGCGGGCGATGCCCTGTCCTACGCCGCCGGGCGCCTCGACGACCTCCTCCTGGCCCCGCTTGGCGACGCCATCGGTGCCCGTCCCCTGGTGGTCGTGCCCACCGGCGCCCTCCACGCCCTGCCCTGGTCTGTCCTCCCGTCGTGCACCGGCCGCGCCCTCGCGGTGTCGCCGTCCGCTTCCCTCTGGTACCGGGCCGCCGCCGCACAGCAGGTGTCGCCGGCGTCGTACGACCGCGTGGTTCTCGTTGCTGGTCCGGAGTTGCCCGGCGCTGTCACCGAGGTGAGCGAGCTCCGTGGTCGGTATCCCGACGCCCGGTCCCTCCTGGGCCACGACGCCGCCGTGGAGGCGGTGGCGAGCGCCCTCGACGGCGCCGACCTGGCCCACGTGGCCGCCCACGGCTACTTCCGGGCCGACAACCCGTTGTTCTCCTCCCTTCGGTTCGCCGACGGCCCGCTCACCGTGTACGACCTCGAGGCCCTCGATCAGGCTCCCCGCTGCCTGGTCCTCTCGGCCTGCGATTCCGGGTTGTCCGGAGTCCGCCCCGGCGACGAGCTGATGGGGCTGGCCGCTGCCCTGTTCGCCCTCGGTACCCGCAGCCTCGTTGCCTCCGTCGCTCCTGTTCCCGACGCCGCCGTCGCCCAGCTGATGGTCGCCTTCCACGAGGCCCTCCGAGAGGGGTCGACCCCGGCCGATGCGCTGGTCCGGGCCCAGGCAGGATGCTCCGGGTCCCCCGAGTCCCGTGCTGCCGCAGCCAGCTTCGTGTGCTTCGGCGCCGGATGAGGACACCCAGGACCGGGGGCGCCGGAGGCGGGCGAACTAGCATTCGAGGCCGTGGCTGCGACCGACGTCGGCGAGCTGGTGGAGGCAGCCGCAGCCGGAGACGAGCAGGCGTGGAACGGTCTGGTGCAGCGATTCGCTGGCCTCATCTGGTCCATCGCTCTGGCCCATAATCTGGGCCCGGCCGAGGCCGGCGACGTGAGCCAGACGTGCTGGCTCCGGCTGGTGGAGAACCTGGACCGCATCAACGAGCCTGACCGCATCGGCGCCTGGTTGGCCACCACGGCCCGCCGCGAGTGCCTGGCCGTGCTGCGCCGGGCCGGACGCCAGGTGCCCACGGACAGCGACGACGACCTCGAGCCCCAGCCCGTCGAGGCGCCCATCGAGGCGGGCGTCCTCACCGCCGAGCGCGATCGTGCCCTGTGGGCCGCGGTGGACGACCTGCCTCCTCGCTGTCGGGCGCTTCTTCGCCTGCTCATGAGCGACCCGGAGCCCTCCTATGAAGAGGTCGGCGCCGCCCTGGACATGCCCATCGGTAGCATCGGCCCCACCCGGGGCAGGTGCCTCGAAAAGCTTCGCCGAAAATTGGTGCTGGCGGGTATCACCGGTATCACCCGTGACTCTGGCGACTCCACTTAACGGAGGGAGGAGGCGAGGGAGTTGACAGACGAGATCGATCTCACGGGCTCGGCCGAGGTGCCGGGGCCCGATGATCTGCTGCTCTCCGAGCTGCGAACCCTCGCCCAGCAGGTCACCCCCGTCCCCGAGGAGATGCTCAACGCCGCTCGGGGCAGCTTTTGTTGGCGCCGCATCGACGCCGAGCTGGCCAGCCTCGCCCACGACTCCGTGCTCGACCAGCAGGGCAATCTGGTGAGGGGGGAGAGCGCTCCCAGGCTGCTCTCCTTCGAGGGGCCAGGGCTCACCGTCGAGGTCGAGGTGGCCGCCACGCCCACGGGGCGCCGCCTCGTGGGCCAGCTCGTGCCCGCTCGTCGCGGGGAGGTGGAGATCCGCCATCCTGGCGGCAGCATCACCGTCGAGGCCGACCAGGGCGGTCGCTTCCGGGCCGACGGCGTCGTCCCCGGGACCATGAGCCTTCGCTGCCAGGTTCCCGGCTCCTCGCCTCCGCTCGCCGTCGAGACGGCCTGGGTCCTGGTCTGATCGACTGGTCGGGGAACGGCACTTCGCCGTTCGCTCGGCCATCTGAACCACGTATCTGCGATCCGGGACCCACCCCTAGGACGAGGAGAGGGATTGCGATGGCGTTTCTGCTGCCCACGAGGCGCCGGTCGATCTCCACGACGGGCCGCTCGCCCCGCAGTCACCACGGTTCGCTGGCAGGACCTGAGCTCAAGGCACCTCGGCGCCCAGCTGTCGGTACCGACCAGCGTGGAACCCCCCCCCACCATGGAGACCAGGCGACGCTTGCCGTGGGCACGAGCGAGCTTGACGGCCGCTTCCGTTGCTTCCGCCCCGAGTTCACGAAGTGGACGCGGTCGAGGCCGGAGCGGGTGGTGTGGGCGAGCGCCTCGGCGGCTTCCGCCGCCGTGGGTTCCAACAGCAGAGGGTAGACATCGGACGCCGACGAACCTGGTCGACCACGGCGGCGACGACGGCTGGGAGGGTGCGCCCCAGGAGGAACACGCCGTACCCCCGCAATCGAGATACCGGCGTTGCGCTTTGCGAAGTAGCCGCGGCCAGGCCCGCCAGGCCGCACCGACCACGGCCATGTCCGCGACGAGGAGCCGCCCGCTCCGAGCTCGTGCCGCTTCTTCGAGCGGCGCTTTGCTAGGCGCTCTCTGCTTCTTCGACGCCGTGGAACTCGGGAAGGTCGGCGTCGGGTCGGGTGATCTTCTCGGCCGCTCGAGCCATCTCCTCTTGCA
>JALYHF010000070.1 GCA_030776745.1 Actinomycetota bacterium
CCGTGGCCTTCGGGTGACCATGCAGAAGCTGGACCCCTACATCAACGTGGACCCGGGCACGATGAACCCCTTCGAGCACGGCGAGGTGTTCGTCACCGAGGACGGGGGCGAGACCGACCTCGACCTCGGCCACTACGAGCGCTTCATCGACGAGAACCTCCACCGGGACTCCAACGCCACCACCGGCTCCATCTACCAGTCGGTGATCGCCAAGGAGCGCCGGGGCGACTTCCTGGGCAAGACGGTGCAGGTGATCCCGCACGTCACCGACGAGATCAAGAGGCGCATCACCCGGCTGGCGGCCGACGACGTCGACGTGGTGATCACCGAGGTCGGAGGCACCGTGGGCGACATCGAGATCCTCCCGTTCCTCGAGGCGATCCGTCAGTTCCGAAAGGACGTCGGGCGCGACAACGTCTGCTACGTGCATCTCACCCTCGTGCCCTTCATAGGCCCGAGCGGGGAGCAGAAGACCAAGCCCACGCAGCACTCGGTCACCGAGCTGCGCAGCAGGGGCATCCAACCCGACGTCATCGTGTGCCGGTCGGACAAGCCCATCTCCGAGAGCCTCAAGGCGAAGATCTCGCTGCTGTGCGACGTCCCCACCCGGGCCGTGGTCAGCGCCGTGGACACGGACAACATCTACGAGATCCCCCTCGTGCTGCACCTCGAGGGGCTCGATGACGAGGTGTGCCGCCTCCTGCACCTGTCCGGCGAGCCCGACCTCAGCCGGTGGGAGGCCTTGGTGGAGCGGGTGGACCAGGCCACCACCCCGGTGCGCATCGGCCTCATCGGCAAGTACGTCAACCTGCCCGACGCCTACCTGTCGGTGGTCGAGTCGCTCCGCCACGCCGGTTTCGAGCTCGGGGCCAGGGTCGACGTCGAGTGGATCCACGCCGAGGAGGTCACCGGCCTTCTGGCCGACGCCCGCCTGAAGCACCTCGACGGCATGGTCATCCCGGGCGGGTTCGGTGAGCGGGGAATCGAGGGCAAGATCGCCGCCGCCGGCTACTCCCTGGCCCACCAGGTCCCCTGCCTCGGCCTGTGCCTGGGGCTGCAGGTGATGGTGATCGAGTTCGCCCGCAGCATGGCCGGCCTGGAGGCGGCCAACTCCCGCGAGTTCGACGGCTCGTCGCCCTACCTGGTGATCGACCTCATGGACGAGCAGCGCGAGGTGGTGGACATGGGGGGGACCATGCGGCTGGGGGCCTACGCCGCCCGCCTCCGACCGGGGACCCAGGTCGCCCAGGCCTACGGGGACTCGGTGGTGTACGAGCGCCATCGGCACCGCTACGAGGTCAACCCGCGCCACCGGAGCCGGCTGGAGGGAGCCGGGCTGGTGTGCTCCGGCACCTCTCCCGACGACCGCCTGGTGGAGTTCATCGAGCTTCCCGGTCACCCGTGCTGGATCGGGACCCAGGCCCATCCTGAGTTCAAGAGCCGCCCGGACCGGCCCCACCCGCTGTTCCGGGAGCTCATGACGGCAGCCCTGGCCCGGGCCGAGGGCCGGGCCCCCCATCTGCTCGACCTCGGCCCGGTCTCCCAGCTGGCCGACCAGCGCTGATCGCCGACGGCACCGGAGTGGGCTTTCGGAAGCTGGACGAGCGCATCGCCTGGACGGGTTCGCTGATCAGCGTGGGGGTGGGTCGCTTCGCCGGTCCCGACGGGTCGGAGTTCGAGCGAGACGTGGTCCACCACCCCGGGGCGGTGTCCGTCGTCCCCGTGGTCGACGACGGGGAGGCGGTGCTGCTCGTCCGCCAGTACCGGGCCGCCGTCGACCGCGAGCTGCTGGAGCTGCCGGCGGGCAAGCGCGACGTGGACGGCGAGGCCCCCGAGCTCACCGCTCGGCGCGAGCTCGAGGAAGAGATCGGGATGCGGGCCGGGCGCATCGAGAAGCTGGCCGAGTTCTTGAACTCCCCAGGCTTCTCGGACGAGCACTCCTTCGTCTATCTCGCGCTGGACCTCGAGACCTGCGAGCTGTCGGCTCAGGGGATCGAGGAGCAGCACATGACCGTGGAGCGGGTGGTGCTCGACCAGGTCCCCGAGCTCATCGCCCACGGCGGCATCGAGGACGCCAAAACCATCATCGGCCTCTGCCTGGCCCGCCAGACTCTTCGGTAGCGGACTAGCTAGCTGCCGAACCGGCTATCACAGAGACGATGAGGCCCGTGAAGAGTGGGAGCACGAAGATCGTGGGCCCGACGACTAGTCCCGCAACAAGGACGAGTACGGCCTGGATCACCGTCGGCCCTGCGGGTTTGCTCTTGGCCGCCGGCGGGCTGATCGCTTGGCTATTCGAACGTGATTGGCGTCGTCGGCGGTGAGAGCCGCCGTCCTCAGGTGAGGGCCGGGGCCTCGTTGAAGTGCACCCAGCGGGGGTCGAGTCGCTCGCCGCTCGGATGAGCCCAGGTGCCGGTGATCCGAAGCTGGCCCGGCGGCGCCGGTCGTGCCCCGGTGAGGCGCCGGCCCCGGGGATCGGTGAAGACCATCCCCTCGGGCTCATCGGCGTTGCCGGCGATGCCGAGGCCTCCCCGGTGGTGCAGGCGGTGGTGGGGCCCACACAGCGCCACCAGGTTGGCGGTGTCGGTGCGCCCGCCGTCTTCCCAGTGGA
>JALYHF010000071.1 GCA_030776745.1 Actinomycetota bacterium
ACTGGATGAAGGAGAACTTCCCGTCGGGCTCCAGCACGCCCAGGCGGACAGCTCGCAGATCGGAGATCCCCTGGTTCCGGGCTCCTTCCTTCAGCTCGTCGAACGTCACGCGCTCGAGGCGGAGGACCTCGTCGACCGGCTCCCCGTCCCGCACCACCACGACCGGCACGCCCTCCACCAGCGGGCGTGTCCGCGGGAACCACCACTCCAGGTAGGAGAACACGACCACCCACAGGGTCATCGTTCCCACCGCCAGCATGGCCCCTGTGAGCGACATGTCCTCTTGGGTGACGCCCTGCTGCACCAGGTCGCCCAGCGTCACCAGCAGGATGAGCTCGAAGGCAGTCATCTCCGACAGCTGGCGCTTGCCGGTGCCCCGGGCCACCAGCCACAAGAAGAAGTAGACGACGGTGGCCCGGGCGATGACCTCCATCAGGGCATGACCCATGTGCGGTAACCGACCGACACGACCGCCAAGTCACCTTGGAGCAGCTCCGTGGTGGCCCGCTCGGCCACGAGCTGCACGCCGGGCTCGAGGCGGACGTCGAACGAGACGGTCATGGTGTCCGACCCCTCCGGCGGCTCGAACTCCCAGATGGCGCGCTCGCCGTCGCTGGTGGCGCTGACCGGGTCCGGGCTCAGGCCGTTCTCGTCGAACAGCTCCATGTACCGCGCCGTCGTGGCCAGGCGGACCGGACCGTGGAACCCCCCGGCACGCCTGATCTCCATGGACAACGGCGTGGCCAGGCCAGGGCGCGAGACCGCGGCATACCGAACCGTCAGCTGGTAGCCACCACCCGTCGCCGAGGCCTCACGGCTGCGGACGCCGAAGACGTCGAGCACGCCCAGCACCAAGAACGTGCCCAGCGCCACCAGGAACAGCTGCCTGAGCCGCAGGGCCCGGCGGGCGGGACCCGCTCCGTGCTCGCGTGGCGCCGTGCTCGTCGCCGCCGGCTCGCTCCCGGGGGCGTCTCCTCCGCTCGGTGTCACGCCAGAACCGTACCGAGGCTCGGGCCGACGTTCGTGGATGCCAGGGGAGCCCGGCGGGTGCCGTGTGGGTCAGGCGTCGGCAGTCCCCGCCGGGAACCCGGGTGCCTCCTCGTCGAGCACGAGGCCCATCACCACGGCATCCCACAGCTCGCCGTTGCTCCTGCGGTAGTGGCGGCGCAGGACCCCCTCCTGAACGAAGCCGAACTTCTCGTAGAGGCGGTGGGCAGCCACGTTGTGGGGCCAGAGCTGCAGAGCGACCTTGTGGGCGCCGACCCGGCGGGCCCAGCCCACGGCGGAGTCGAGCAGGGCGCTCCCGACGCCGCGGCGCCGCCAGCTCCGGGCCACGCTCATGCCCAAGTCGGCCACGCCGTAGCCGCTGATCTCGGCCGCCGCATGGCCCACGACCTCGCCGTGGGCGACGGCGACGTAGTGGACGACCCGTTCGCTGGCCAGCGCGCCGGCGAGGCGTTGCGACACCTCCTGCCTGTCGATGGGAAGCTCCCGAGCGATCCAGCGCCCTTCGGCGGCGACGGCCTCGAGCAGGTCGACGATCTGGGGGATGTCGGGCTCGGCGCCCTCGCGGACGACGAAGGCAGCGACCGGCTGCACCCCCCTAGGCGGCGAGGACCCGGAGCCGGCTCAGGATCTGGTCGAGGCGGCGCGAGACCTGCATCTGGCTCAGCCCCACCCGCTCGGCGATCTCGGACTGCGTCATATCGCCGCCGAACCGCAGCTTCAAGATGGCCCGGTCCTGGGGTGACAGGCGGTGGAGCAGGTCCCGGACGAGGTTGCGGTCGTCCACCTCGCTGAACCCGCCGTCGTCGTGGCCGACCTGGCGAACGAGGCCACGGTCGTCCCCCACCGGGCCGTCCAGCGAATCGAGCCGGTAGGCCTGCTGCACCTCCGCCGCCTCGACCACCTCGGGTTCCGACAGTCCCGTGCCCCCCGCCAGCTCGGCGACCGACGGGGCCCGGCCGAGCTCGTGGGCGAGCTCCTCCCGCGCCCGGCCGACCTCCAGGTACAGCTCCTGACACCGCCGGGGGACCCGCAGCCCCCAGGTCCGGTCGCGCAGGTGGCGCTTCAGCTCCCCGCTGATGGTGGCCCAGGCGAAGGTGGTGAAGTGCACGCCCCGCGCCGGGTCGTAGCGGTCGATGGCGTTGATCAGGCCGATCATCGCCGCCTGCACCAGGTCCTCGGGGCTGTCGCGCCGGCCGTAGTAGCGAGCGGCCAGCGAGCGGGCGAAGGCCTCGTACGCTCGGACCAGGTCGGCCCTGGCCTTCGGGTCTCCCGTGCGTCGGTAGAGATCGTGCTTGGCGGCCAGCTGCGCGGGGGTGAAGCGGCCCTGCGCCCCTGAGTAGGTTCCGCGCCTCGTAGCCACCAACACTCCCTGAAGGTTCCGCAGTCGGGAGGGCCGGTCTCGAGCGGAAGGGTCTGCAGCCGGCCCCGGGGCTGACTGCTCAACCGCACCAAACCTACCACCGGGCGGGGCGGCGAAACCGCCTCGGCGACGGCCCGAACCGCCAACCACCTGGGACGGCTGGCCTCACGTCCCCGGCTTGAGCACCATGACCACCACGACCACCAGGAGCACGACCAGGTCCACCCGGCCCATGCGCAGGATCCGGGTCGTCCGGTCCCGGACCTCGGGGTGCTCGACGCCCTGGCTCTCGACCAGGCGGGCGATCCTCTTGGACTCGGGCCCGAAGAACAGCGAGCCGGTGAGGGCCGTCACCAGGACGCCGAGGAGGCCGATGCTCACCCAGGCGTCCCCGAAGCTCCAGTCGCCCTCGAGCACGGCCAGGACGCCGAAGAGGAGGACCATGACCGAAGCCGGCAGGTACACGAAGTTGCCGACCCATGCCGTCTCCCGGGCGAACGCCGCCAGCCCGGCACCGTCATTGGTGGCGGCGATGCGAGAGCCGAGGATGTTGATCGTGATGGCACCACCCACCCAGGTAACGGCGGCCAGCACGTGCAGGGCCTTCAGGACGTTGTACGTGTTGACGATGCGCACCTCTCGGAGAAGTCGGACTGACGCTGACGGGACAGCCGTGGGCTGGCGGCGCCGCCAGCGCTGGCCAGGCGCCGAATTGTACGAGGCGCGCTCGCCCCCCTTGGGGACCGAGCTCGACGCCGCCGACGGCGCCGGGGAACAGGCAGCGGGGCGGCGCTGTTGAGTCCCCTGATACTTGCCAACGCAACGAGTTGGAGGCCCGATGCCCGCACTGACCGCTGACCCGCTGACGCTGCCTCGTCTGGCCGAGCCCGCCCCGGGGGACGCGGCCAGGCCCGTCGTCAGGGTCTCCACCGCGCCCAGCGGCTTCGAGGGCGAGGGCTTCCCGGTGCGCCGCGCCTTCGCCGGGGTCCCCCAGGAGGCCCTCGACCCGTTCATCCACATGGACGAGATGGGCGCCGTGGAGTACGCCCCCGGAGAGCCCAAGGGCACGCCGTGGCACCCGCACCGGGGCTTCGAGACCGTCACCTACATGCTGGACGGGACGTTCCAGCACCAGGACTCCCACGGTGGCGGCGGCTTCATCAGCGACGGGGCCACGCAGTGGATGACGGCCGGCGCCGGCATCTTGCACATCGAGACGCCGCCCGAGGCCCTCGTCGTCAGCGGCGGGCTCTTCCACGGCCTCCAGCTGTGGGTGAACCTCCCGGCCAGGGACAAGATGTCCCCGCCCCGCTACCAGGGCCTCGAGCCGGAGCAGGTGACGCTGCTCGCCTCTGCCGACGGTGGGGCCGTCGTCCGTGTGATCGCCGGGGACGTGGCCGGCCACCGCGGCCCTGGTGCCACCCACACACCGATCTCGTTCGTTCACGCCACGCTCGCAGCCGGTGCTCGGCTGTCCCTCCCGTGGCGTCCGGACTTCAACGCCCTGCTCTACGTCCTCTCCGGGTCGGGACGGGTCGGAGCGGAGCAGCGCCCGCTGTCCAGCGGGCAGCTGGCCGTCCTCGGCGCCGGCGACCACCTGGAGATCGCCGCCGACCGGCACCAGAGCGAGGCCAGCCCGAGCATGGACGTCGTGATCCTCGGCGGCCGGCCCATCGGAGAGCCGGTGGCGTGGTACGGGCCCTTCGTGATGAACAGCCGTCAGGAGCTGGCCCAGGCGATGGAGGACTACCAGGCGGGCCGGCTCGGCGTGATCCCGGCGGACGCCCTCATGCCCCACGCGATGGGTGACTGAGTCTCCGGTCGGCGGGCGGGCCACCTGTGCCACTCCACCGGCGACGCTGCGATAATGCGCCCGCCGTGCATGGGACCGGGAGGGCTGCGACGAGGACCACCGACGCCGATGGCGGCCGCCCGCGGGGGCAATTGCCCTGACCTCTCTCGTCCGCTGGGCCGGAGCCGTGCTGATCGTGCTGGTGGCGTGGGACATCGTGCTCACCCTCCTGCACCCCATGGCGCGCGGCCCGATCAGCTACATGGCCAACCGCGCCACGTGGCGGGCGGCGCGGTGGGCGTCGCTCCACGTCCTCGGTGGCCGAGGGCTCAGCCACGCCGGTCCGCTGGCCGTGGTCACCAACGTGTTGGCGTGGGTGATCGGCATGTGGATGGGCTATGCCCTGGTGTACCTGCCCTCCGTCGAAGCCTTCAGCTACGACCCCACCACGCCCTTCGCCCAGAAGGGGGCCATGGAGGCCCTGTACGTCAGCGGGGCCGCCCTCACCACGGTCGGGTTCGGCGACGTGGTGGCCACCGGTGAGCTGCTGCGCCTGTTCACCGTGGCCGAAGCCGCGACCGGCTTCGGCGTCCTGTCGGCGGCGATCGCCTTCGTGCTCGCCCTTCACCCGCTGGTCACCCAGCTCCGAAGCACCGGGCTGCAGCTGGCCGACTCCGGCGCCTTGGCGCCCGGAGGGGCGGCGCGGCTGTTGGAGCAGGCGGGCCCGTCGGAGCTGGCGTTGGTGCTTCGCCAGTTGACCGAGAGCCACGAGAACGTCCGGCGGTTTCCCGTCCTGTACTACTTCGAGTCCGGCAACCGCAACGAGTCCCTCAGTGCCCTCGTTCGGGGCAGCACCCTGCTGCTGGTCGCCCTGCGCTGTGGCCAGGGCCGCGACGGAGGTCCGGCGTCGGTCTACGCCGAGGCGCTGGAGAAGGCGATCGGCCGCCTGCTCGAGGACCTCCAGCGCGACTTCGTCGGCGGTCGGCGACGAAAGCTTGGCCAGCTCCCGCTGGCCGACGACACCGGGCAGCGGCTCCGGGAGGTGTGCAGCTTCCTCAGCCCCCATGACTTCGAGCCGAACCCGGAGGATGCCGTCCCGGACGGGCTCGACGACCTGGTCGCTCAGGCCGAAGCGGTACTCGGCGCCGTGGCCGTCGAGCACGGACACGACGCCGCCCCCATCCTCTCGGTGTAGACGACGCCACCGTGGGCCTGGCTCTGTTCACGGCCACGCTGTTCGTGAGCTCCGCCCTGCTGTTCCTGATCCAGCCGATGTTCGCCAAGATGGTGCTCCCGCTCCTCGGCGGGAGCCCGGCGACCTGGGTCACCTGCCTCCTGTTCTTCCAAGCGGCGTTGCTGGCCGGCTACGCCTATGCCCACTGGTCGACGCGCTGGCTCGGCGTGCGCCGTCAGGCCACCGTGCACGCCGTGCTCCTGGCCGGCGCCGGGCTGGCGCTGCCCATCGCCGTCCCGTCCTCGTGGTCGCCTCCGCCCACGGCCAACCCGGTGCCATGGCTCCTGGGGCTCCTGGTCGTGTCGGTGGGCCTGCCCTTCTTCCTCGTCTCCTCGACTGCCCCTCTGTTGCAGCGCTGGTTCGCCGGGACTCGCCACGCCGCCGATCACGACCCGTACCACCTCTACCGGGCCAGCAACCTCGGGAGCCTGATCGCCCTCCTCGGCTACCCGGCCCTCGTCGAGCCCCGCCTCCGGCTGTCCGAGCAGCGGGCGTTGTGGGCCGGTGGGTACCTGTGCCTGGTGGCCCTCGCCACCGCCTGCGCCATGGCGCTGTGGCGATCCCCGCTGGCGTCGGCCACGGAGCCCTCAGGCGGCCTCGAGCAGCCCCCACCGACGGTGCGGCCCGGCGTCCTCCAGCGGGCCCGCTGGGTCGCCCTGGCCTTCGTGCCTTCGACGCTGATGCTGGGCATCACGACCCACATCACCTCCGACATCGCCGCGGTGCCCCTGCTGTGGGTGGTCCCGCTTGCGCTGTACCTGCTCAGCTTCGTCGTGGTCTTCTCGCCGAGGCCGTCGTTGGTCCTCGGGCTGATGGGCCAGCTCCAGCCCTTCCTGGTCCTCGAGCTCGTGCTCCTCGTCGTCATCGGCGCCACCCAGCCGGTGCTGCTGGTCGTGGCGGTCAACCTGGTGGTCCTCCTGGTGTCGGCCGTGGTGTGCCATGGGCGCCTGGCCGAGGAACGCCCTCCCAGCGCCCGGCTCACCGAGTTCTACCTGTGGATCGCCCTCGGTGGCGTCCTCGGCGGCGTCTTCAACGCCGTGGTGGCACCCGTGGTCTTCGACAGCGTGGTGGAGTACCCCCTCGCCGTCGTGCTGGCCTGCCTCCTGCGCCCTCCGGAGGCGACGGCCGGGGACCCGGCCCGCGCCCGCCGTCTCGACCTCCTGCTCCCGCTCGGCGTGGCCGCCCTGGCCCTGGTGTCGACCTTGCTGGCCCGGTGGGCGGGTCTCGCTCCCCTGGCCACCCGCGTGGTGGCCGCCGCCGTCGGGGTCGCCGCCTGTGCCGGCCTCACCCGCAGGCCCGTTCGCTTCGGCCTCGCCGTGGGGGCCGTCTTCCTGGCCGGGGCCGTCCCGCTGGGCGACGCCGGCGACACCCTGTACGCCAACCGGACCTTCTTCGGGGTGCTGCGGGTGGAACGCGACGGCGAGCGCCACGTCCTGGTCCACGGGAACACCACCCACGGCGCCCAGAGCACCGCCGCCCGCCGGCGCCTGGAGCCGCTCACCTACTACTTCCCCTCCGGCCCGATCGGCCAGGTCTTCCAAACCCTCCCGGCGGCCACGTCGACGCCCGAGGTGGCCGTCGTCGGGCTCGGCACGGGCACGCTGGCGTGCTGGGGGGGAGCCGGCCAGCGGTGGACGTTCTTCGAGATCGACCCTGCCGTGGAGCGCCTGGCCCGCGATCCCCGCCTGTTCACCTACCTCCGGGACTGCCCTCCGTCGTCCCACGTGGTGCTCGGCGACGCCCGCCTCTCGCTGGCCCAGGCCCCCGACCGCCGGTTCGGCACGATCGTGGTGGATGCCTTCAACTCCGACGCCATCCCCGTGCACCTCCTCACGCGGGAGGCCCTGGCCCTGTACCTCGACAAGCTGGCCGACGGGGGGATCGTGGCCGTCCACGTCACGAACCGGTACCTCGACCTCCGCTCCGCCGTGGGCGGCCTGGCCCGGGAGGCCGGGCTGACGGCGCTGGTGCGCGACGACATGCGCCTCGGCAGGGCCGAGCGGGCGGCCGGGAAGTCCGGGTCGGTGTGGATGGTGCTGGCCCGCCAGCCGGCCGATCTGAGCTCCCTCGCCGGTGACCCCAGGTGGGTGCCGCCCCCCGCCGCAGCCGGTTCGGAGGTGTGGACCGACGACTTCTCGAACATCCTCGCCGCCTTCAAGCGGGGATGAGGCCGGCTTCACCGTGACGCGCGCCGCAGTGGAGCGTCCGCCCGCTCTACTCTCTTGGCATGGCCAACCCCGCCCTCAACGAGAAGACCTTCAGCGTCCAACGGGTGCGCTCCCTCGACCCGAGCGTCCTCTTCGAGGGGCCCGAGGCCCAGCCGTGGCGGACCCGGATGACCCTGGACGGCGTCATCCTGCGCTCGGCGATGCTCTTTCCCGTTCTCCTGGCCACCAGCTGGCTGGGATGGCGCTCGGTGGAGCGGACCGAGCTGGACGTGCGCCTGCCGGGCTGGCTCTTGCCCGTCGTGCTCGTCGGCCTCGTCATCGCCGTGGTCACCGTCTTCAAGCCGAAGGTGTCCCCCTACACGGCGCCGGCGTACGCGGCGGTGGAGGGCCTGGTCGTCGGCGCCATCTCGTCGATGTACGACTTCCGCTTCGAGGGCATCGTCCTGCAGGCGGTGATGCTCACCGGGGCCGTCTTCGCCATCATGTTGGGCCTGTACACCACCCGCGTGGTGCGGGTCACCGACCGGCTGCGCAAGACCGTGATGGTGGCCACCTTGGCCGTGGTGGCCGTGTACCTGGTCTCCCTCGTGATGCGCGCCTTCGGCGCCGACGTCCCGATGATCCACGACAACGGCGCCGTGGGCATTCTGTTCAGCCTGGCCGTGGTGGGCATCGCCTCGTTCAACCTCCTCCTCGACTTCGACCTGATCGAGAAGGGCGTGGCGGCGGGAGCCCCCAAGTGGATGGAGTGGTACGCCGCCTTCGGCCTGCTGGTCACCCTCGTGTGGCTCTACCTCGAGCTGCTGCGGCTCCTGTCGAAGCTGCGCAGCCGCTGAGCGGGCGAGGTCGGTTCAGGGCCGGGCCGCCTCAGCCGGCAGCGGCGAAGACGGGGTGACCTCCGGGCGCCAGCTGCGGTTGCGGCGCCAGAAGAGGTAGGCCCCCACGCCGATCGGGATGGGCAGCAGGTAGGTGAGGACCCGGTAGACCAGCACCGCGGCCACCACCTGGGCCCGGGCGCCTCCGGCGGCCACCAGCGCGCCGGCGAGGGCCAGCTCCACGACGCCGAGCCCGCCCGGCGTGAGCGGGATGGCCGTGACCAGGCGGGCGAAGGAGAAGGCAGCCAGCACCTCGGTCCAGCTCACCCCGCTCTCGCCCACCCCGACGTGGCGGAGGGCCAGGAGCAAGACGAGGTAGAGCGACAGGTGGCTCACCAGCGTGGCCAGGGTCATCCAATGCCACCGCCTGCGCAGCAGGCCGATGGTCTTGGAGCGGAAGCGGGTGACGGCCACGTCCCAGCCGACCGCCGGAGGGCGACCGACGAGGCGAGTGAACCAGGAGGCGACGCGGGCCAACCGGTTGCCGACGCGAGCTGCCACCTCCTCGCTGCGCAGGGCCATGGCGAAGATGGCCACGGCGGCGAGGAGGGCGGCGATCCCGGCCAGGCCGGCGGTGATCCGACCGGCGCTGGCCTGGCCCCCCAGGGCAAACAGGGCCAGCGCCACCACGGGCAGGGCCAGCTTGGCGAAGTTGTTCCACACGCCGCTGATAAGGAGGGCGAGGGTGACGACCGAGCGTCGGAAGCCCCAGGAGTGGAACATGGCGTAGGTGAGGCCGATGGCCAGGTAGCTGCCGCCCGGCACGGTGTTGGTCACCGACGTCGATGCCTCCGAGGCGACCGCGGCCTGGGCGTAGGTGAGCCCGGGCAGGCAGGCCGTCCACACGAAGGAGTAGGTGGCGACGTTCCAGACGGCGGCCAGGACGAGCGTGGCCACTTCGAGCGCGGTCATGGCCCGAGCGATGGCCCACACCTCCGACAGGTCCGCCACCTTGGGCAGCACGAAGGCGAAGATGGCGACCACGAGCGCCAGCGAGGCCGCGCCCTGGAGCACCTGGCGCCGCCGAGTCCTCCTCGGAGGAGCGGCGTCGCCTGCTCCGTTCCCGGCTTCCACGCGTTACTCCTCCGTCGGATCCTCGGCCCGCCCGGCCCTCCCGGGCACGCCCAGGACGAGGTTCACGGTTGCGCCGATGGCCAGGCCGAGGCCGGCACCGCAAACCACGTCCAGCGGGAGGTGGGCACCGACGTACACCCGGGTCACCATCACCAGGGCGGCCACGACCCATGGCACGAGCCTCCACCGACCGGGAAGGTGGGCAGCCACGACGGCGGCCAGAGCGGTGACGAGGACGGCGTGGCCCGACACGAAGCTCTCCCCCGCCGAGCTGACGTCGCCCCGCAGGTCGACCTCGGGCCCGATGGAGGTTCCCGGGCGCTGGCGGCTCACCATCAGCTTGACCACCCGCTCCAGCACCAGCTTGCCCGCGGTCGCCGTCAATGCCCCGGCGGCCAGGCGGAACCGCCTGGCGATGGCGGCCACGATGGCCACCGCCGGGCCCACCAGCACCGCCCCCATCTGCTGGAACGGCCACAGCACCGGGTAGAGCAGGTCCGGCAGGCCGTTCACAGCGTGGAACAGCGCCTCCTCGGCCGCCGGCACTGACCCGTCGCGGACCACGATCATCCCGGCGACGAGCACCACCAAGCCGGCGATGGCGGCGACCCCGTCACTGCCCCGTCGAGTCGTCGCCGTGGTGTCGATGTGCCCCACGCTGTC
>JALYHF010000072.1 GCA_030776745.1 Actinomycetota bacterium
CCGCTTGCTCGTCTCGTACCTGGTCACCGTGCTCTTCCTGGTGACGCTGAACTTCTTCCTGCCGCGGGCCATGCCAGGGGACCCGATCTCCACCATCCTGGCCATGCGGGCGCCCACCACCGAGGAGGATGTGGTCACCCGGGCCGAGCTGGAGCGGTACTACGGGCTCGACGAGCCCGTCGTGGTCCAGTTCGGCCGTTATCTGGGCGACCTCGCCCAGGGGGACCTGGGCCTCTCCATCCGCTACCGGGCCCCGGTGGGGAAGCTGGTGCGGGAACGCCTCCCATGGACGCTGCTGCTGGTGGGGACCGCCATGGCCATCGCCACCAGCGCGGGTCTGCTGGCCGGGATCCACTCCGGTTGGCGTCGTGGCCGTGCGGTGGACCGGGGCATGCTGAGCCTGTTCATGGGCATGCGGAACTTCCCGGTGTTCTTCCTCGGGACGCTGGCCCTCTTCGTCTTCGCCGTCAAGCTGGACTGGTTCCCCCTGTCGGGGGCGTCCACGCCCTTCTCCGACTCGTTCGGCCCCCTGCGCCGGTTGGCCGACGTCGCCCACCACCTCGTCCTGCCGGCGTCGGTCCTGGCCGTGCAGTTCACCGCCGGCCACTACCTGACCATGCGGGGCAGCATGGTCACCCAGCTGGGATCCGACTACCTGTTGCTGGGGAGGGCCAAGGGGCTGCATGAGCGCCGGCTCAAGTACGGCTACGCCGCCCGCAACGCCCTCCTGCCCTCGCTGAGCCTCACGGCAGCGCTGGCCAGCTTCGCCGTGTCGGGCAGCATCCTGGTGGAGACCGTCTTCGCCTATCAGGGGATGGGTCGCCTCCTCTACGAGTCCGTCGGCTTTCGCGACTACCCGACGCTGCAGGCCTGCTTCTTGGTGCTGACCCTCGTCGTCCTCGCCGCCAACTTCCTGGCCGATCTCCTCTACGGCCGGCTCGACCCGAGGACGGTGGCGTGAGGGCCCTGCGATCGCCCCTTGTCCTGCTCGGCGGGGCCCTCCTCGCGTTCGTGGTGGTCGTTGCCGTGCTGGCGCCCGTGCTCTCTCCCCACGATCCCCGAGCGCTGTCGGGAGACTCGCTCGAGCGGCCGTCGGCACGGCACCTCCTCGGTACCAACGACATCGGCCAGGACATCTTCTCCCAGGTGATCTGGGGGGCGCGCACCTCGCTGACCGTGGCGGTGGGGGCAGCGGCGCTCACCATCGTGGTCGGCATCCTCGTCGGCGTCGGCGCCGGGCTGCGAGGCGGGATGGTGGACCTGATCGCCATGCGATTGGCCGACGTGTTCCTCGCCGTGCCCACCCTCCCTCTCCTCGTGCTGGTCGCCGCCCTGGCCGGACCCCGCCGCTCCAACCTCGTCCTGGCCATGGGCCTCATGATCTGGCCGGTGGTCGCCCGCACGGTGCGCAGCCAGACCCTCAGCCTGCGGGGCAGGGGGTTCGTGCGCTCGGCCCGGGGATTCGGCGGGGGCCCCCTCTACGTGATGCGCCGCCACCTCGCCCCCGCCCTCGGGCCCATCATCGTGGCCGCCTTCGTCAACGTGGCGGCGGTGACCGTCCTGCTCGAGGCCTCCCTCTCGTTCCTCGGCCTGGCCGACCCGACCACGGTGAGCTGGGGCCTGGTGTTGCACCGGGCCCTCACCCAACAGGCGCTGTACTTCACATCGCTTTGGACATGGTGGGTCCTGCCCGCCGGCTTCGCCATCTCCCTGGCGGTGCTCGGGTTCACCTTCCTCGGCGTTGGCCTCGAGCCCATCCTCAACCCGCGCTGGAAGAGGGTGGCGTGAGCGCCCTGCTCGAGGTGGACGACCTCGCCGTGTGCTTTGCCGGCGAGGTGGAGGCCTTGCGCGGGGTGAGCTTCTCCCTCGAGCGCGGCGAGTCGCTGGGCATCGTGGGTGAGAGCGGGTCGGGCAAGTCGACCCTGTCGCTGTGCCTGGCCGGGCTTGTCCAGCCCCCGGAAGCCCGCGGCAGCGTCCGCCTCGACGGCCAGGAGCTGATGGGCGCACCGGCCGAGACCCTGCGCTCGCTGCGCTGGACGAAGGTGGCGCTCGCCCTGCAGGGGGCCCCCTTCAACCCAGTGGTCACGGTCGGCGCCCAGGTGGCCGAGCCCTTGCGGGACCATCTGGGGACGAGCGGTCACGAGGCCCGCCGCCGGGCCGACGAGTTGGCCGCCGAGGTCCTCTTGGACCCCGCGCTCTTGGACCGCTACCCCCACCAGCTCTCCGGCGGCGAGCGGCGGCGGGCCACCCTGGCCATGGTGCTCTGCCTGGATCCAGAGCTGGTCGTCCTGGACGAGCCCACCGCTGGCCTCGACCCCGCCACTCGCGCCGAGCTCGTCGAGCGGATCTCCGCCTTGGCCCAGGCCCGGGGTTTCGCCCTCGTCGTCGTCTCCCACGACCTGCCGGCGGCGGCCCAGCTGGCGGCGCGGTCGATGGTCCTGTACGCCGGTGAGGCCATGGAGGTCGGCCCCACGGGAGTGGTCATGGCCGAGCCTGCCCACCCCTACAGCTGGGCGCTCGTGGGCGCCTATCCGGTGATGACCACCGCCAAGGACCTGCGCCCCATCCGAGGGCGTCCGCCCGACCCCCGAGCGGTGCCACCCGGCTGCCCCTACAACCCCCGCTGCACGCAGGCGGAGGCCATCTGCTCGGAGGCCCATCCGGGGCTCGTGCCGTCCCGGGGGCGCCTGGTCACCTGCCACTTCGGTGGCCTCAAGACGCTGCTCTCGGCGGTGGAGCTGGACAAGTCGTTCGGCACTGGCCGTCGCCAGGTGAGGGCCCTCCAAGGCGTCTCGCTGAGCTTGCGAGAGGGAGAGTCGGTGGGCATCATCGGCCCCTCGGGGAGCGGCAAGTCGACCTTGGCCCAGATCCTCACCGGCCACCTGGCGCCGGACGCGGGCCAGGTCCTGCTGGAGGGGTCGGCGCTGCCCACGTCGTGGCGACGTGGCGCCCGAGCGACCCGCCGGCGCATCCAGCTGGTCATGCAGGACCCTTGGGACGCCCTCTCTCCCCGTCTTACCGTCGAGGAGCTGGTCCGGGAGCCGCTGGACCTGGCCAAGGAGTCGGACCCCAAGCAGCGCCGGGCGGCCGTGCTGGAGGCGCTCGAGGGCGTGGGGCTCCCGTCGTCGGGCTCGTTCCTCGAGGCCCGCACCCACGAGCTGTCGGGGGGCCAGCTGCAACGCATCGCCCTGGCCCGGGCCCTGGTCGTGCGCCCCAAGCTCCTGGTGGCGGACGAGCCGACGGCCATGCTCGACGCGTCCGAACAGGCCCGCCTCCTGGTCGTGCTCCGTGAGCGCCAGATCGAGATGGGCCTCGGCCTCGTGTTCGTCTCCCATGACATGGCGGTGGTGCGCAAGGTGACCGACCGCATCGTGGTCCTCGACCGAGGACGGGTGGTCGAGGAGGGGTCGTCCGCCCAGGTGTCGTCCGCCCCGAGGAGCGTGACCAGCCGGCGGCTGGTCGAAGCCGCCCCCGCCTTCTCGCGGGAAGCGGCGGGTAGCGAGGGCCCCGAACTTGCCGGCGAGAGGAGAGGCTGATGGCGACGGAGATGGACAGGAGGGCCTTCCTCCGCACGACGTTGGGGGCCGTCGGGGCGCTGGCCCTGGGCGCCTGCCAGGACTCCGACGACACCTCCACCACCGCCACCAGCGCCGGCCCGGCACCCAGGCCGACCCTGCGCCTGCCCAGCACCGACGCCGGGTTCCCCTCGCCGTTCGCCTACAGCGTCGGGCCGGGCTACTTCCGCATGAGCTACATCTACGACACGCTTCTGTGGAGCGACGCCACCGGAAAGCTCCTGCCCTGGCTGGCCAGCCGCTGGGACCGCTCGCCGGACGGGCTGACCTATACCTTCGAGCTGCGCGACAACGTCACCTTCCACGACGGCCACCCCCTCACTCCGGACGACGTGGTGTTCAGCTTCGACTACTTCAAGGCCCAGAGCGCCCGGATCCCCCCGTTCGTCATCGGTCGACCCGAAGGCATCGCCCACGTTCGGGCCACCGGGGGGCGGAGCGTCGAGATCCGCCTGGAGCAGCCCATCGTCACCTTCGCCCCCGCCCAAGCCGGCTTCGTGCCCATCATGCCGAAGCACATCTGGTCGCTGGTTCCCGACCCGTCAAGGGCGCTCGACCCGAACCTGCTCGTGGGCTCGGGGCCCTACCGGCTGGAGTCGTACCGGCGGGGGGAGGGCTCCTACTCGTACAACGCCAACGACGGCTACTTCCTGGGACGGCCTTTCGTGAAGCGCCTGGAGTTGCGCCCGGTGGGCGACGACCTCACCGCCCTCCTCGCCGGCGAGCTCGACGCCGCCTCGCCCCCGCCCACCGGGGCCCGGCCAGACGCCCTCGCCCCGTTTCGGGCCGATCCCTCGTTCGGCACCATAAAGGGGCCCCTCGACCTCACCCTCGCCCTCTACTGGAACGGGGCGAAGGGCGGCGCCCTGGGCGACCCCCGCTTCCGCCACGCCTGCGCCCGGGCCATCGACCGGCGAGACGTGATGAGGCGCATGGTGGGAGGCAACGGCGAGCCCGGCAACCCCGGCTTCCTTCCACCCGACCACCCCTTCCACGTCGGGGACGTGGAGGGCTATCCCTTCGACCCGGCGGCCGCCAACCAGCTCCTGGACGAGGCGGGCTACCGGAGGACGGGCCCGGACGGCCCCCGCCAGGGCCCCGACGGCACGCTCCTTCGTTTCCCGCTGCTGGCCAGCACCGAGATCACGCCGGTGGTGGACCTGGTCACCAACTCGCTCAAGGCGGTGGGGGTGGAGCTCACCGTCCAGCCCGTCCAGCAGGCCCAGGTCGTCCCCAACATGACCTTCGGGCTCTACGACATGGCCATCGTCACCTACGGCAACCTGAGCGGCGACCCCGGCTACATGCGCACGCTCTACTCGTCGAAGCTGCCCAAGTTCTTCCACGGCGCTCGGGGCTACGTGAATCCCGAGTTCGATGACCTGGCCGACCGCCAGCGCCTGACCTTCGACGAAGCCGAGCGCAGGAGGATGGTGGCCCAGATGCAGCGGATCGTCGCCCGCGACATCCCGTTCCTGCACCTCTACTACCCGACCTCGTTCTTCGTCTTCAACAAGCGCGCCTTCGACCAGTGGACCTTCGCTCGGGCCAGCAACGGCTTCCTCAGCTCACCGTTCAACAAGCAGATCTTCGTGACGGGGTCCAAGGCCGGGGGCCTCACCATCAGGCCCGGCACCTAAGGAGAAAGGAGCACGACATGATCGACCAGCAGACCCTCGAGAGGGTCGTCGACTTCCACGGCCACATGTGCCCCGGCCTGGCCATGGGTATCCGCGCCTCGGAGGTCGCCCTCGAGCAGATCGGGCCACACTCCCAAGACGAGGAGGTGGTGGCCATCGTCGAGACGGACATGTGCGGCGTCGACGCCGTGCAGTTCCTCACCGGCTGCACGTTCGGCAAGGGCAACCTGGTGCACCGCGACCACGGCAAGAACGCCTACACCTTCGTGCGTCGCTCCGACGGCCGCGCCGTCCGGGTCAGCAGCCGCCCGGGAGGCTGGGCCGGCAAGGACCCAGCATGGGACGAGCTCTTCTCCCGCGTCCGGTCCGGCACCGCCAGCCCGGAAGAAAGGGCCCGCTTCTCCACCGTTCAGCAGGAGCGCTCCCAGATGGTTCTCTCGGCGCCGCTGGAGGCGCTGTACGACGTGCGCCCGGTCGCCGTCGAGCCGCCCCGCCCGGCCCGGATTCACATCTCCATCGATTGTGCCTCCTGCGGAGAGCCCACCATGGAGACCAGGGTCCGCCGCCTCGACGGGCGCGAGCTGTGCCCCCCCTGCTTCGACGCGGCCATGGCCGGCTCGGAAAGCGTCGCTCCGCCGTCGCTCCGTAGTACGCGCCCCACCCCGGTCCAAGGGTGAACGCGCTTCCTTGAGCCTGACGGACCCAGTTCCTTCGCCGGTCACCGATCCCGCCACCCTCCTCGCCACCGAGGAGGGTGCGGCCGGCGGGCCGCAACGACTTGGGGAGAGGCACGGGCACCTGTTGC
>JALYHF010000073.1 GCA_030776745.1 Actinomycetota bacterium
TGTCGCGCCTACTGCCCGGCGGCATCGCCGAGAAACTCCGACGGGAGGGCCGGCGCCTGGGCCAGAGCGAGGCGGTGACCGTGACGGTGCTCATGTCCGACATCCGCGGCTACTCGAGCATCGCCGAACGGGCCGAGCCCGCCGCCCTGGCCGCCCAGCTCAACGAGCACCGGGCACGGATGAACCACGCCATCCTCGGCGAGGGGGGCACGGTCATGCAGTTCGTGGGTGACGCGGTCATGGCCGTCTTCGGTGCGCCCGTCCCCCAGGCCGACCACCCCGACCGGGCGCTGGCAGCCGCGCTGGCCATGCACGACGCCCAGGCCGAGGTCAACGCCCGCTGGGAGGCCGAGGGCCTGGCCCCCTTCGGGCTGGGCATCGGGCTGTCCACCGGTGACGCCGCTGCCGCGCTGCTCGGCTCCGAGGAGCGCCTGGAGTACACGCTGGTGGGCGACACGGTGAACCTCACACAGCGCCTCCAGCAGTGGGCCGAAGCAGGAGAGACCGTGCTCTCCCAGGCCACCCACGCCGCGCTCTCGGCCCCCCTCGACGCCATGGCCCTGGCCCCGGCGCAGGTCAAGGGCCGAACCGCCCCTGTCGCAGCCTTCAAGCTGGCCGCACGGGGCCGGGGTGCGCCGGGCCCTGACGATCAATCGCCCACCATGGGCTCCAGCAGAGAGAGGACCGGGACATGACCGAGCTTCCCGTCGCCGAAGCCGACCCGTCAGACCCACCGCCGCCGGAAGAGCACAGCCGGGATGTGCTCACCGTCCGGGGGGTGCGCAAGACCTACGAGGCCGAGGGAGCGCCGGTCCGGGCCCTGCGCGGCGCCGACCTCACCATGCGCCGGGGCGAGTTCCTGGCCGTGATGGGACCCTCGGGCTGTGGCAAGTCGACGCTGCTCAACCTGGTCGCCGGCCTCGACAGCGCCGACGAGGGCGACATCTTCATCGACGGTGAGGAGGTCACCGGCCGCAGCGAGGACGACCTGGCCCGGATGCGTCGCCGCCACATCGGCATCGTGTTCCAGTTCTTCAACCTCCTCGAGGGCATGACCGTGCTGGAGAACGTCGCCCTGCCCGCCATCGTTGCCGGCATGAAGCGCAAGGCGGCCGAGACCCGGGCCCGCGACCTGCTCGACCTGCTGGGCCTGTCGGACAAGGCCAAGGCGGCGCCCGGTGTGCTCTCCGGTGGCCAGCGCCAGCGCCTGGCCATCGCCCGGGCCCTGGCCAACCAGCCCACCCTGGTGCTGGCCGACGAGCCCACCGGCGCCCTGGACTCCGAGGGCGGCCAGGAGGTCATGGAGCTGTTCCGCCGCCTCCACCGCGGCGGCCAGGCCATCCTGTTGGTCACCCACGATGACGACGTGGCCGCCACCGCCGAGCGCATCGCTCAGATGCGCGACGGTCGGGTCATCGCCGACGCCATCGACCTGACCTCGCCGCCGCGGCAACCGCCGGCTCCGGCTGGCGTCTGACCTCGCCCTGAGCGGGAGGCGAACACCGATGCACCGGTGGCCCTTCCCGCCCGCCGGGCTGCCCGCATCCCTCCCGCCGTGGCCCCGAGAGGGGAGTGGGTCACCATGAGCGTCATCATCGACCACGCCGACACCGTGCCCGCCCTCACCCCCTCCACGTCCCCGCGGGACTGGCACGCCAGCGCCTCGCTGGCGCCGGTCGCCTTGCTCCTCATCGTGGGGGGTCTGGCCCTGACCGGGCGGGACGGCCTCACTACGGCGGAGGTGGTACGGGCCGTCCTGGTGGTGGCCTGGGCCATGGCAGGCGCCCTGCTCGTCACCAGGCGCCCGCTGCGGGCTCTGGGCCTGGTCGCGCTGGCCGGGGTGGCCGCCGCCGCTCTCGCCTGTCTGGCCGACGCCGCCCTGACCACGGGGTGGGCCGGCACGCCGGCGTCGGTGGCCGAGCTGGTCCTGCCCCTGTGCGTGGCGCTGTTGCCGGCCACCGGTCTGCACCTTCTGCTCAGCCTGCCCCACGGGCGCCTCGGCTCCCGGCCCCGGAGGTTCGGCGCCTTCGTCGGCTACGGGATCGGCGTGGGCATGGGCCTGTTCCTGTGGAGCCAGCGCCCCTCGCTTCCCACCTGGCCCCTCTGGCTGGCCGGGGCGCTCGCCCTGGCGG
>JALYHF010000074.1 GCA_030776745.1 Actinomycetota bacterium
CCGACGACAGCCCGCACTTCCAGGCCAGCCACTGCTCGGCCGAGCGGATGCCCGCCCCCTGGTAGGCCCCGGTCTCGAGCACCCGCGCCACCAGGGCCACCAGGGCGCCGGTGGCGGCGTTGAGCACACCGCACACCTGGGCCATCTCATCCTCCAGGCGCTCGGCCTCTCGGTCGGCGTCTCGGTCGGTCCCACCCTCCCCGTTCATGGTCCCATTGTACCAAACGTGTGTTCGGCGACACAAGACATTTCTACCAGCGTGATTATCCCTATTCGAGCGACTCTCATTGTGTGGGAGTCGGCCGGGTTTGGCGTGGACGACCAGCGACGGCACTCGGGTACGGCCATCCCGGGCCGAAGACCGGCGCCGGCGGCTCGCGCCTCGGGTTCGGTCCCCTACCCCGTGGCCCCGGTCCCACGACTCAACCCGACCCGGTCGGCTCCTGGTGGGCTGCGGGGTCGGAGCGCAACCGGTATCCCATGCCCCGCACCGTCTCGACGTAGTCGGCACCGAGCTTGCGGCGCAGGTAGCGCACGTACACGTCGACGACGTTCGACTCCGGGTCGAAGTCGTGGCCCACATGTGGTTGAGGAGCTGCTCGCGGCTCAACACCTGGCCGGCGTGGCGAAGGAAGGTCTCGATGAGGACGAACTCTCGGGCGGGGAGCTCCACCGATCGCCCGCCGACGCTGCCCGACGGGTCCGCAGGTCGAGCACCAGGTCACCGGCGCGCAGCAACATCGCTTCCTCCCGGCCGCTGTCTCGGAGACGGACGCGGACCCGGGCCAGCAGCTCCTCGAAGCTGAAGGGCTTGGTGACGTAGTCGTCGGCGCCCCGCTCGAGGTCGGACAGCGTCAAGCCCGTCCCGCCCGCCAGGCCGAGGTCGAGGATCACCCAGGTCGAACTGGCCGTCCCGGGCTGCGCTCACCAGCGGATGGCCGTCGTCCACCACCGTGGTGGTGAACCCGTTGGCCCGTAGCCCCTTCTCAAGGAACGAGGCGATGCGGCGCTCGTCTTCGGCGATGAGGATCCTCGCACCTGAGCCCCCTTTGTTCACTGCGACGACGGGATAGTGATCGTGAAGGTGGCGCCGGAGCCAGGTCGGCTGTCGACCTCCACCCGGCCCCCGTGCGCCTCGGCGATGGCTCGGACGATGGCCAGGCCCAGCCCCGCCGTGCCGGCCTTCGGCTGCCCGTCCTGGCACCGGGCGAAACGGGCGATGGTCGCCGGCCTCGTCTGGTCGGCCTGGGGAGTCCCCGCCCTCCTCGTGTTCCTCATCCTGGTGGCCATCGGCGCCGAGCTGGTCACCGTGGTGGTGACCAGGCGCCACGGCCTCACCGTCACCCGCGGGCGGCGCCCTTGACGCGGGCCGGGGCCTTGACGGAGCGCTTTAGATCAGTGAAGCTCCATGTAGATGAACATTGATACGGTCGGGACGCTGGAGGCTCTGCGGGCGCTGGGCGAACCGCTGCGGTGGCGGATCGTCGAGCTGCTGGCCGACGAGGAGCTGTGCGTGTGCCACATCGTCGAGGAGCTCGGGGTGGCCCAGCCCCTGGTGAGCCACCACCTGCGAATCCTGCGCGACGCCGGGCTGGTCGACAGCGACCGCTACCGCTACTGGACCTACTACCGGTTGCGTCCGGAGGCGCTGGTGCCGCTCCGTGATCGCCTGAGCCGCTTCGTGACGCGTCCGTCCGGGGCCGGTGAGCGGCGGCGACCGTGCTGTTGAGATGACGCACCCGCGGCCCGAGCTGGGGCGGCGCTTGTTGGCCGAGTTCGTCGGCACCGGGTTCTTGGTGGCCGTGGTGGTGGGCTCGGGCATCGCCGCCCAGACCCTGAGCCCCGGTGACACCGGGCTCCAGCTGTTGGAGAACGCGGCGGCCACGGCGGCAGGTCTGGCGGCGCTCATCCTGGCCTTCGGGCCGGTGTCGGGCGGCCACTTCAACCCCGTCGTCTCGATCTGCGACGCCGCCTTCGGGGGCCTGGCCGCTCGCGACATCCCCGGGTACGTCACCGCGCAGGTGGGCGGCGCCATCAGCGGGTCGATCATCGCCAACCTGATGTTCGAGCTGCCTGCCGTCGAGTGGTCCGAGACCAGTCGATCCGGCGGTGGCCTCTGGCTGGCCGAGGTGGTCGCCACCTTCGGCCTCGTCGTCGTCATCTTCGGGGTGGTGCGCTCGGGGCGAACGGGGGTGGCGCCTTTCGCGGTGGGGGCCTACATCGGTGCCGCCTACTTCTTCACCGCATCGACCGGCTTCGCCAATCCGGCCGTGTCGGTCGGGCGCATGTTCACCGACACCTTCGCCGGCATCGCCCCGTCGTCGGTGCTGGCCTTCGTCGCCTTCCAGCTGCTCGGCGGTGCGCTCGCCGTGGTGCTGGTCAGAGCGCTCTACCCCGACGTCGCCGCGGTGGCCACCGATGTGGTCGTTCCCGCGCTTCACCCTCCGCCCGCGACCGATGGGCGCGCCGAAGAAGCGCCGCCGCCATCTCACTCCAGCAGAGGAGGGGCATCGTGACCGAGATCCGTGAGCCGACAGAGGCGCTGTCCAGGCCCGAAGTCCTGTTCGTCTGCGTCCACAACGCCGGCCGCTCCCAAGCTGCCATGGCGCTGCTCGACCACCACGGGCAGGGTCGCGTCCACGTCCGCTCGGCCGGCTCGGCACCAGGCGACAAGCTGAACGAGTCGGTGGTGGCCGTCCTCGCCGAGCGCGGCATCGACATCGCCTCGGCGTACCCCAAGCCCCTGACCGACGAGGCGGTGCGCGCCGCCGACGTGGTGGTGACCATGGGATGCGGCGACGCCTGCCCCCTGTACCCCGGGAAGCGCTACCTGGACTGGCAGCTCGACGACCCGGCCGGACTGAGCGTGGCGGCGGTTCGGCCCATCATCGACGACATCGACGCCAGGGTGCGTGAGCTCCTGGCCGAGCTGGTCCCCACCACAGCTTCGTCCTGACGCACGGGTCGGACGCCGACCGCCCGGGTGTCCATGCCCGTGTTTCGCGAGTGGCCCCTGGCGGCGGCCATCTGTTAGGGTCGCCTGACTTGTCGAGTTCGGCCGGCCTAAGGAGCAGTCGTGCGGGGGACAGCAAGATGGGTGGCGACAGTGGGCGTGGCGGCGACGTTGACCATGGGCGGCTGCGCGTCGGATACCGAGGAGTCCGACGTGGCGTCAGGGGCTTCCACGGTGCCGACCGAGGCGACTGACGCGGCGGTGACGCCGGGCGCGGACGGCTACACGCCGGTCTCCGACGTGGGCGCCCATGCTTCTATCGGCCTCGATGCGAAGGAGATCCGCAGCGTCATGGAGCCGGCCACCTCCGGTGGGGAGGTCGACTGGCAGGCCGTGGGCAGGATCTTCACTGAGGGCAAGAACTCCAAGAAGGACGACGGCCTGCGCACCCTGGCCGCCTTGGCGCCCGATGACTCGGCCACCAAGGTGGTCAGCGACGCCATCAGGGGCACCGGCAGCGCCGCCCAGGCCAGCGCGGCCGTGCGCCGCCAGAAGGTCGACAAGGGGATCACCGTGATCCTCGAGCGCAAGGTGCTGGGCGAGCTCGAGGCA
>JALYHF010000075.1 GCA_030776745.1 Actinomycetota bacterium
CGTTCACGACCACGGCCGACACGCCGGTGGCCGGCACCCCGCCCGCCCCGGTGACGGTGAGGTCGCGGGTGGCGCCCGGGCCCACCTTGGTGGTGGAACGGGTGTCGAGGATGCGGGCCGGGGTCAGCGGGTGGAAGGTGCCGTCGAAGGAGACGAGGGAGTAGACAAACGGCGCCGACGCCGGCGACAGGTTCCCGGCGCGATCGGTGGTGGTGGCGACCAGGGTGTGGTTGCCGATGCCGTTGACAACCAGCTCCCTGGCGGCCTCGTCGGCGTTGAAGGTGACGGTGGTGTCACCGGCGGGCACGACCTTCGAACCGAGCACCGTGTCCCCCTCCAGGACGCGGACGGTGTCACCTGCGGACACGTCGGACACTAGGATCGTGGGGGTGGTGTCGGTGCCGGCGGCGGGCGAGGTGCTGTCGCCTTCGACGTTGGTGATGGCGGGGGCGACGGGTGCGGTGGTGTCGATGGTGAAGGACCAGCGCGACGTGGTCTCGTTTGCGTTGACGTCCTTCACCACGGCAGTCGCCGTGTACGGGCTGCCCGCCTCGCTGAGGGCAGACGCCGGCGTGAAGGTGATGGTCTTGCCGTCGGCGCTAATGGCGCTGGAGCCGGAGACCAGGTTGCCGGCCTTGTTGCGGAGCGACAGGACCGACTTCGTCGGGTCGAGGGGCTCGTCGTAGGTGGCCGAGACGGTCGCCGGGGGCTGCACCTGCGCATCGGACCCGGGGGAGGTGGACACGAGCGTCGGCCCGGCGTTCCCCGTGTCGAGGCGATAGACGAAGGGCGCCGAGGCGGCCGAGGCGTTGCCCACGGGGTCGGCGGCCACGGCGGTGAGGGAGTGGTCGCCGTCGCTAGTGAGGTTCACCTCGGTGTCGCCAGCCGCCGCGTTGAAGGTCACGGTGGTGGCGCCGGGCTCGACCTGCTTGGAGCCGAGCACCGTGGTGCCCTCGAGGATCTTCACCGTGTCTCCGGCCGTCACCCCGCTGACCACGATGGTCGGGGTGGGGTCGTTGCCCGCCGCCGGGGACGTGGTGTCCCCACTCACCGACGCGATCGTCGGGGTGGCGGGGGCGGTCGTGTCGAGGGTGTAGACGAAGCCGAGCGACGCCTCCGACTGGTTGCCCGGCGGATCGGTGGCCACCGCGGTGAGGGCGTGGTCGCCGTTGCCCGTGAGGCTCACCTCCCCGTCGGTCTCGGCGGCGTTGAAGGTGACGGTGTCGGCGCCGGGCGGGACGACCTTCGACCCCCGCTCGGTGGTGCCCTCCAGGATCGTCACCTCGTCGCCCTCCGACACGCCGGAGACGACGATGGTGGGGGTGACGTCGTTGCCGGCCGCCGGCGAGGCGGTATCACCCTCGACGGCGGTGATGGTGGGCTGGCCCGGCGCCGACGTGTCAAGGGCGTACACGAAGGGGCTCGAGGGGTCGGAGACATTGGCGGCCGGGTCGCTGGCGGTGGCGGTGAGGGAGTGGGCTGCCTCGCCGGTGAGGGTCACGTCGCGGTCGGACTCGCCGGCGTTGAAGGTGACCGTGGTGGCCTCGGGATCGACCTGCTTGGAGCCGAGGACCGTGGCGCCCTCCAGGATCCTCACCGTGTCGCCGGCCGTCACCCCACTGACCATGATGGTCGGGGTGGTGTCGTTGCCCAAGGCAGGGGAGGTGGTGTCGCCCTCCACCGAGGCGATGGTGGGGGCGGCCGGCTTGGTCTTGTCAATGGAGAAGGTCCAGGTGGTGACCGTCTGCAGGGTGTTGGTGAAGTCGCGAACCGTCGCGGTGACCGAGTACGGGCTCCCCTCCTCGGTGATGGGCTCTGTGGGGGTGAAGCGGACGGTCCTACCGCTGACCGACCCGGTCCCGGCGATGGGGTCGTTGGAGCTGTCCCTGAGGACGATGGTGGACGTCGGGTGCAGGTCGGTGTCATAGGTGGCGCTGATCTCCGGTGCCGCCTGGACGCTGGCGCCGTTGCCGGGAGTGGTGGACACCAGGGTCGGCTGGAGGAGGGCGTGGGCCGGCGGTGCACCCGAGAGCACCATGCTGGCGGTCACGAGGGCAAGGAGAGCCAATCGGGCGAACCTGGTCATGAGGGCTTCTCCTTGCCGGCAGGCGACGGGGCGCCCAGTTGGTCAAAAGACGGGACCTTGCAGTGGTAACAGCTGGTCGAGGGGGGAACTGAAACGGTCATGCGGCGCGCTCGCTCTTGCCGCCCTGCCTGTCGAGCTCCCGAAGCTGTCCCAGCCGGTCGCGGCAGGACCGGCACCCGGTGAGGTGCCCGTCCACCTTGGCCACGTCGCGCCGCGACGCCGCTCCGGACGCGTAGGCGGCCAGGTGGTCGACCGTGAAGCGGCAGGTGGTGGGCACCTCGCCGTCGGCCAGATGGGCCTGGAGGAAGCCCTCGCGCAACGCGGCGCGGGCCCGCACGGCGAGCTGGGCCACGCCGTTGGGCGACAGCCCCAGCCGCAGCGAGACCTCCTTGCCACCGAGGCCCTCGACCTCGGTGAGCCACAGCACCCGCCGCCACCGCTCGGGAAGACCGCGGAAGGCCCGGGCCACGAGGGCGGCGTCCACCGCCTCCACCAGCTCCTCGGGGGGGCCGGCGACGACCGTGCGGTCGAGCTCCTCGGCGCGGTCGGTGGAGCAGGTGCGGGCCGAGCGGCGCAGGCCGTCGATGGCGGCGTTGCGGGCAGCAGCCAGCACGTAAGGCCGGAACCGGGCGCCGTCACGCAGGCGGCCCGAGGGAAGCGCCTGCAGGACTCGCGTGTAGGCCTCGCTGGCGGCGTCGGCGGCATCCTCGGCGTTGCCGGTGAGGGCGTAGGCCACCGACCAGGCGGCCTTCACATGGCGACGGTACAGCTCCTCGAAGGCCTCGACTCCGCCCGCGGCGGCGTTCTCGGCCAGATCGGCGTCCGTGGACCGCAGCAGGCTGCGACCGAACGTCCCCTCATTGCTCTCAGGACAGGTGATGCTGTCGTAAGCGCCAGTTGCCGGCGGGGGGATACGGGCGCTCCGCGCCAGATCCCGGGGTCCCGGCCGCTCAGGCCCCGGTGATCTCCCGGCGGGCCTGCACGGTGGCCTCCAAGAGCTCGCGGAGGCCCGCGGTCTTCAGGTTGGCCATCACCCGCCCAGGCGGTGTCTCGGCCCGCTCCCACTCCATCCAGTAGGCCAGCAGCTTCTCGGGGTCAGGAGGCGGTCGATCCTGCATGGAGGACATCGCGGCGACTCTACCGGTCGGCCCCGGGGTGGCACCGACGCGAACCGGCCGGGCGCCAAGGCCCGGCCGGACTGTCGCGGGTGAGGCCGGCTACATCATCCCGCCCATGCCGCCCATGCCGCCCATGCCACCGGCGTGCGGGTGGCCACCGGCGGCGGCGGGCTGCTCCTTCTCCGGCTTGTCGGCCACGAGGGCCTCGGTGGTGAGGAGCATGGCGGCGATGGATGCCGCGTTCTGCAGCGCCGAACGGGTGACCTTGGCCGGGTCGATGACGCCGGCCTTGAACAGGTCCTCGAACTGGCCGGTGAGGGCGTTGAGCCCGATGCTGCCCGTTTCGCGTTGCGCCTGCTGGACCATCACGGGGCCCTCGAGCCCAGCGTTGTAGGCGATCCACTTCAGGGGCTCCTCGAGGGCCTTGCCCACGATGGCGGCTCCGGTGGCCTCGTCGCCCGAGAGGCCATTCACCAGCTCGGAGACGGCAGCGCGGCTGCGCACCAGTGCGGTGCCACCGCCCACCACGACGCCCTCCTCGATGGCGGCACGGGTGGCCGAGAGGGCGTCCTCGATGCGGTGCTTCTTCTCCTTGAGCTCGACCTCGGTGGCGGCCCCGACCTTCACCACGGCGACTCCCCCGGCCAGCTTGGCCAGGCGCTCCTGGAGCTTCTCCCGGTCCCAGTCCGAGGTGGCGTCCTCGATCTCGCGCCGGAGCTGGTTCACCCGACCCTTGATGTCGGCCTCCGAGCCGGCGCCGTCGACGATGGTGGTGGTGTCCTTGGTGATGACCGCCTTGCGGGCCCGACCGAGCAGGTCCAGCGTGACGCTCTCGAGCTTGAGGCCGACCTCCTCGGCGATGACCTGGCCGCCCGTGAGGATGGCGATGTCCTGCAGCACCGCCTTGCGGCGCTCGCCGAAGCCGGGGGCCTTGACCGCCACCGAGCTGAACGTGCCGCGGATCTTGTTGACCACCAGGGTGGCCAGGGCCTCGCCCTCCACGTCCTCGGCGATGATCAGCAGCGGGCGGCCCCCCTGCATCACCTTCTCGAGCACCGGGACCAGGTCGTGCACGGCCGAGATCTTGGAGTTCGTCAACAGGATGTAGGGGTCCTCGAGCACCGCCTCCTGGCGCTCGGGGTCGGTGACGAGGTAGGGCGAGAGGTACCCCTTGTCGAACTGCATGCCCTCGGTGAAGTCGAGCTCGAGCCCAAAGGTGTTCGACTCCTCGACGGTGACGGTGCCGTCCTTGCCGACCCGGTCGATGGCGTCGGCCAGCACGTCGCCGATCGATTGGTCGGCGGCGGAGATGGCGGCCACCTGGGCGATCTCGCTCTTGTCGTCGATCTCCTTGGCCTGGTCCTTGATGGATTCGATGGCGGCGGCCACGGCCTTCTCGATGCCCCGCTTGAGCAGGAGCGGGTTGGCCCCGGCCACGACGTTGCGCAAGCCCTCACGGACGATGGCCTGAGCCAGCACCGTGGCCGTGGTGGTGCCGTCACCGGCGATGTCGTTGGTCTTGGTGGCCACCTCCTTCACCAGCTGGGCGCCCATGTTCTCGAAGGTGTCCTCGAGCTCGACCTCGCGGGCGATGGTGACGCCGTCGTTGGTGATGGTGGGGGCGCCGAACTTCTTCTCGAGCACCACGTTGCGGCCCTTGGGGCCGAGGGTGACCTTGACCGCGTCGGCCAGCTTGTTGACGCCGGCCTCCAGGTTGCGGCGGGCCCTCTCTTCGAAAGCGAGCTGCTTGGCCAACCTACTTGCCCACCTTGGCCAGGACGTCCCGGCCGGTCAGGATCAACAGGTCCTCACCATCGATGGTGATCTCGGTTCCGCCGTACTTGGAGTACACCACGCGGTCACCGACCTGCACGTCGAGGGGGATGAGCTCGCCGGTGTTGTCCGACCGGCGCCCGGGGCCCACGGCGAGGACCTCCCCCTGCTGGGGCTTCTCCTTGGCCGTGTCGGGTATCACCAGCCCCGAAGCGGTGGTCTCCTCGGACTCACTGGGACGGACGACGATCCGGTCGTCGAGCGGCTGCAAGTTCATGTCTTGGCCTCCGGCATTGTTCTTCGTACGGTTAGCACTCGCACCTGTCGAGTGCTAACGATAGCGAGTGCCGGGGGGTCTCGCAACCGAGGGCGACCACCCCTCCCCGACGCGGCGACGAGGCGTTATCCTTCCCGTTCACGGCGGTTCCCGGCCCAGGAGGTCCGCGTGTGAGACCGGCAGCGAAGGGCGCAGCCGAGTTCCACGCGGGCATCTTCGGCCTCGACGACGAGCGGGCCGCCGACGCGTCGACGGCGGGGGCGAAGGCGGCCAACCTGGCCCGGGCGACGCGCGCCGGGCTGCCCGTCCTGCCGGGGTTCGTGATCACGGCGGCCACCTCGGCGCCGCCTCGAGCCGACCCCGTGGGCGCCGCCGACCTCGTGGTGGCGTGGGCCGACCTGTCGGGCAACGGTGAGACGCCGGTGGTCGTCCGGTCCTCCTCCACCGTGGAGGACACGACCACCAGCTCGATGGCCGGCATGTTCACGTCCGTGCTCGACGTGCGGGGCTGGCCCACCTTCGTGGCCGCCGTTCGGCGGGTGCTCGACTCCGGTACCTCGATGACGGTTCCACGGCTCGCCGATCCCACGGCCGCGCCCATGGGCGTGCTCGTCCAGCCCTTCCTCGAGCCGGCCAAGGGCGGCGTGCTCTTCGGCGCCGACCCGGTCAGCGGTCGCCGCAACCGCCTGGTCGTGGCCGCCGTCCGAGGGGGACCGCAGCGCCTGGTGCACGGGGAGGTGGCGGGCAGCTCGTGGACCCTGACCCGACGGGGCCGGGCCCTCCGCCACGAGCCGGACCCCGACGGGGCCGAGCTGTCGGGCGCCGAGCGCCGGGCGCTGGCCCGCCTGGCCCAGCGGGCCAGCCGGCTCTTCGGCGAACCGCAGGACATCGAGTGGGCCATCGACCGGGCGGGGAAGCTCTGGCTGCTCCAGAGCCGCCCCATCACGGCCCTGGGCGACGATTGGCGCGGCCGGGGGCCCCTGCTCGGGCCCGGCCCTCTGGCCGAGACCTTCCCCGACGCGCTGGCCCCGCTCGAGGAGGAGCTGTGGGTGGGCCCCCTCCGCGACGGGCTGGCCGAGGCGCTCGTCCTGGCCGGGGTGGCCTCCCGTCGTCGGGTCCGGCGCTCCCCCGTGGTGGTGACGGTGGGAGGACGGGTGGCGGCCGATCTGGCCCTGCTGGGCGACGCTCCCAAGGACCACGCCCTGCTGGCCCGGCTCGACCCCCGGGGCCCGCTGCGGCGGCTCGTCGCCGCCTGGCGGGTGGGACGCCTGCGGGCGGCCGTGCCGGCCCTGGCCCGGGACGTGCTCAGGCGCATCGACGCCCAGCTCGACGCCGTCCCCGACCTGCGCCAGCTCTCGAACGCCGAGCTGATCTCGATCCTGCGCCGGGGCGGGCAGGCGCTGATGGCCCTCCACGGCCATGAGGTGCTCCTCGGCCTGCTCGTGTCGCCCGGCGCCGTCGGGGTCACGGGCGCATCCTTGGCCCTGCGGATGGTGGCGGCGGCGCGGGCGGAGGGCCTGGACGACGAGGAGGTCCTCGCCCGTCACCCCATCGCCCTGGTCCTCACTCCCCCGGCCATCGGGGCGGGCCAGCGTCTCCCGCCGGTTCCCTCCACCATCCCCTCCGCCGGTGGAGACGACGACCTGCTGGCCGTGCTGCGGGAGGGCCTGCGGGTCCGAGCCCGATGGGTGCAGGAGCTCGAGGCCAGGACGGCCTGGGAGCTGGGCCGTCGGCTGGCCGAGCGGGGAATCCTCACCGGGCCGGCCGTCGTTCGCCTCCTCTCGCTCAAAGAGCTCGAAGCCGCCGTCTTCACGGCCGCCGTGCCCGACGACGTGGAGGCGCGCGCCCGCCGCATGGAGAGCGCCCCCTTGCCCGTCCACTTCCGGCTGGCTCCCGACGGTCACATCGTGCCGGTGCGCCAGCCCGAAAAGAGCGCCGGGGACGCCGGCGCGGCCGGCGTGGGGGCCGGCGGCGGCCGACGGGCCGGGCCGGTCCACGACGGATCGTCCACTCCGGCGCCGGGTGCCGTGCTGGTGGTCCGTTTCCTGGAGCCCCATCTTGCCCCGTTGCTGCCCGGGCTGGCCGGTGTCGTGTCCGAGAACGGCAGCCCCCTGTCCCACCTGGCCATCCTGGCCCGGGAGATGGGCGTCCCTGTGGTGGTCGGCGTCAAGGGCGCCACCGAACGCTTCCCCCCGGGCACCGTGGTGCTGGTGGACGGCGGCACCGGCGAGGTCCGCGCCGTCGACACCTTCCACGAGGTCGGCTGAGGTGCGACGCCTGGGTGCCGCCCTCGGGCTCGTCGTGCTGTGCAGCTCCGGGTTCTACGTGTTCGTCTACCTGTACCGCTGGGAGTGGAACCGGGCCTTGTTCGCCGCCGCCCTGTTCATCGCAACCGAGGTGGCGCTCATCGGGGCCGTCGTCGTCCAGCGGCTGGCCGCCATGGCGTCCCTCCTCGACCAGCTCCGCCACCGGCCCGTCGACCCCCTCGTGCTGGCCCGTCTCCAGGAGACCACCCCGCCCCGGCGGGATCACTTCGCCTGGATGGCACCTCGCCGTGACGATCTCGGCGTCTTCGTCCCCGTCCTCATGGGCGCCGGCGTGGTGCTGTCGGCCCTGGCCTGGGCCGTGGAGCGGCTGGCCGGCGCCACGGCGCGCCCCGCGCTCGAGCGGGGGTTGGCCGCCCGCCTCTCCGTCTTGTCCCTGCCCGAGGGTGGGCTGGTGGGAGAGGGAGACCACCCGCTGGCGCTGCTGGCCGGCCCGCACCAGTCCCCGTGAGACGAGGGGCTTCCGCCCTGGCCGCCGCCGGGCTGACGGTGGCCGCCGTGGTGGGGGTGGACGCCCTCGGTGACCTCACCCAGACCCGCCCGGACCCACCCCGACCCGGCTGGCGCAGCGAGGTGGTGTTCGAGGTGAGGGCCCGGAACCCCGCTCATCGCCCGGCGGCGCTGGCCCAGCGGTTGTGGTCGGCCTGCGCTCACAACGCCGAGCGAACGATCCTCGCCCCAGGGCTCATCGACCTCCCGGGCGGGCTGGCTCGCGTGGTGGTCCAGCCGTCCCTCGGACGCCACGC
>JALYHF010000076.1 GCA_030776745.1 Actinomycetota bacterium
CACCGGTGGCGGCGCGCCAAGGCGCGCGCGGGCGCGCGCCTAGCCCAGACGAGGAGGTCGGTCGAGACCCGAGGTAGCGAGAAGGCCTGCGAAGACCGGGGGACGGAGTCGCAGCTGTACAGCGAGCGACGCGAGGGTGATGCCGACCATGCCGGCGAGGACGGCAGACACGCAAGCGCCCGCGAGCAGAATCCCGAGGTCGCAGTCGGCGCACTCCACCCCAGACATCCCCATGACGACGGGGACCCCGGTGAAGAGCACAACGACAACAAGGGCAACCACGAGAACGCGCTTCACGTCGAGGTCAAGATTACCCGGACGGCCGAGATTTCATACAGCGCCGAGGAGGCGAGCAAGAGATCGCCGCGTCAGGTGCAACCCATGCGCGACAGGGTGTGGACTTTTTGTGGACTCGGAGGCCCACGGGATGGACTGGAGCCGTGTGGTCGGGCTCCCCGAGGCCAGGGCGGCCCAAGCCCTGCCACTCCTCGAACCGCTCGCAACGGAACTGCAACTCAAGGCATGCCCACTCCTGGGGAGGCTCACGCCGATGCCGAGCGAGGCTACCGCGGGAACCAGGCCGAGTAGCGGTTGGCCGACAGGAACCGGTGTCTCGTGCAGTGCTGCCGCTACCTGAGGTGACCCAACACAAGAGCTCATGGTGAGAGCACCCCTCAGCGACGCCCAGCCGTGTCAGAGTGGCCCCTGAGTGAGCTGGCTCCCCCTGGTCCACAAAGCGGCCGTCCAGCTGGTGAGCTGGTTCGTAGGTGACGCACTCTCTGCCTCCCGGTGCGACTGCTCAGCGTGAAGACCCACGCGAGCCTCAAAGCCACTCTTCTCTACTGTGCGGCCGCGCGGCGCTAACGCGACACGACTGCGCCATGGACCAGTCTCTGAGACGCTCGTGTCGGAACGAAGTGTCGCGCTAGTCCGGAAGGACACGCCGAGCGTCGTGGCCGTGCTCGCGGGCCAGGGCCTCCAGCACCATGTCGGCGCGCCTGACCAGGGATCCGAGTCGGTCCCACTCTCCTTCTGAGCTCGTCTCCGGGCCTCCGGGAGCGAGGGCGGTGCAAAGTTGACGCAGGTCGGCGCCGGCGTTGCCCCCGGGTGGATCGGGTTGGGGTTTGCCACGACGGCGCCCACCCAGGAAATCCCGCTCAAGATCACCAAGGAGGCGAGCGATGACGTTCTCCATCATGTCTGCGTACACGGAGGCGTAGTCCATGCTGCTCTCTGGCGCGCAACGCAAGGCAATGAGCAATAGCGTGCTGCCACGCACCACGGCGCTGAGCGACTCCTCCCTGTTACCCGATTCGAAGTAGTAGAGGACTGGAAAACGCCGGAGATGCTCGTGGTCCTCCGTTAGATCCCGCGCCACCGCAGTCAGATGTGACGGCCCGGCTTGGCACACCACTCGAACCGCTCCCTCCAGCTCGAGCGCCCCGGCGTCGACGAGCTGGAGACCGGTGCTGCGTAGCTGGCTGATGAGCGGATAGACGGCGAGAACGAAGGCGATGCCCGATGACAGGACACCGAACCCGGTTGCGGCCTCCAGCACCGCCACCATGCGCAGCAGCCCGCCGGTGGCAACCACGTCTCCAAAGCCCACGGTCGTGATGGTGACCCCGCTGATGTACAGCGCCTCGAGGATGCCCTTGGCGGCAAAGGGAGTAGAGGGGTCGTAGCTGAAGGACCCGACGTACGGCAAGTAGATCAAGGCGAAACCCAGCCACGAGCCGACCACCCACGCCAGCAGGTTGATGACCACGGCGAAGGGTCCTGCGTAGTTGAGGCCTCTACCCGCGAGCAGCCGGAGGGAGACGCCCCGTGCCACTCTCCAGGTGGTCCGGTTGGCGGAGTAGCTGAGAGGGCCGCGGGCAGCGGGATGGAAGAGGGTGAGGATGATGTCCCAGACCACGAGCGCGACCAAGGCGACCCCGCTGATCAGAACCAGGATGGTCAATTCGCCGGCCTCAGCAGCATGCGGATGTACGGGCCACTTACCAAGCCGACTCGATTGTCACCGTTGTAAGCAGCGGAGCTACTCATGGTGGGCGATAGGGAACTCGTCCGAGACAGCATGCAAGAAGACGCCCACTCCGTCGTGGTTGCCTCGGCGCTGACACCGAGTTGGGATCTGGCTGCTGGACAGGGGCCCTCTCAACATGTCCGTGTGGATGACCTGGCTTCGCAGCAGCGTGCAGCCCGGCTGGGTGCATCTATTTTATCAGTGCAGCGCAGGCGTTGACCGCGTGCCACCAGTCGCCGAGCCCCGGCAGCGTGCCTTGCCCGAGGAAGGACGTCCATCTCGACCGAGCTGCGCAGTCAGAAGTCGGTCGGAGCGCATGGACATCAGGAGTCGCAGGAGCTACGGAGCGAGTGGGAAGATCTCGTCGGGACGATCGCGGCGAGCAGGTGTCACGGGTGGAACCCGCTGTTTGACCGGCCGCACGCTCGGGTACCCGCCAACCAAGGAGTGCCGGGAAGCCTGGTCGGCAGTGTTCCTCGACGTGAGGATGGTTCTGCCACTGTGGGCTCCGGAGCGAAACGCTGGAAGGAGATCATCCAGGGGGCGTTCGCTCGACTTGGTGGCGTCCACGATGAGATAACTACCTTGTTGCTCTCGCCAACGACAAATGGGCGAACCGAGGGTAGAGAAACCGAGGGTAGAGAAGCCCCCGAGCCGGCAGGCAGTGCGATCTGGCGCACCGTTGGCCTCGGCCTCAGTCTGGCCGTGACGCTGTTCGTGGCCGCACGTCGGTTGGGTCCACTGGTCGTCCCCGTCGGTCTCGGTGCGGTATGGGCAACGATGCGTCGGAGAAGGCGAGGGCGCGCTAGACGGGTGAGGCGTCTTGCGGCGTGGGCGCTTCATGCGCCATGGGTCCGAGCGAGGCGCAAGCCTTTGAGGCCGTGCTTGCAGCGGACATCGCTGCCGCAGCTTGTGGGAATCCAGAAGCCCTCCGTTTCGCACGCGCCGTTGTTCCGGAGGGCGGACCCATGGCAACGGGAGCTCGGGCTAGAGCGTCTGACGCGGGCCGAACGC
>JALYHF010000077.1 GCA_030776745.1 Actinomycetota bacterium
GGGCCGAGAGCCGAGCCGGCGGCCTCGTCGTCGCTCCCCTGCAAGCGCTCCCGGTGGCCGGGCGCCAGGTGCGGTCCTTGGCGGCCCTGGCGGGGGCGGGCGAGGGGGTGACCGGGCTGGGCGCGGCGGCCTCCGCCTCGGCCCAGGATCTGCTCCGCCAGCCGGCCGTCGCCGCCGAGCGCCTGACCACCCTGGACCGGGTGCGGCACCTGCTGGCCACGACGGGCCGGGCCCTGTCCGGGGTCGACCTGGGCCCGGACGGTCGTCACCTCCTGGCGCCCCTGGCCCGGCGACGGCTGGAGCTGAGCCAGCGCCTCGACGAGGCCGGAGCGGCGCTGGCGCGGGGCGCCGCCACCGTGGACGCGCTGGCCCGTGTCCTGGGCGGGAACCGCCGGTACCTGTTCCTGGCCGCCAACAACGCCGAGATGCGGGCCGGCTCCGGGATGTTCCTCGAGGCGGGGATCCTGGACGTGCGCCAGGGAGCCCTTGCCCTGGGCCCCCTCCGTCCCACGGCCGAGCTGGGCCTCCCCGGGGAAGGGGTGCCGGTGGAGGGCGACCTGGCCGGCCGGTGGGGCTGGCTGCACCCCGGCCGAGAATGGCGCAACCTCGGCGCCTCCCCTCGCTTCGAGCAGACCGCGGCGCTGGCCGCCCGCATGTGGGCCGCCCGCACCGGCGACCACGTCGATGGCGTCCTGGCCGTCGACGTGGAGGCGCTGCGGGCCGTCCTCTCGGCCACCGGGCCGGTGAGCCCGGACGGCGCGCCGGTCAGCGCCGCCACCGTGGTCGACCGGCTCCTCCACGACCAGTACGTCGACTTCGCCGACGACCACACGGCCCGGCGAGACCAGCTGGGCCAGATCGCCTCGGCCGCCCTGGCCGCCCTGGAGAGGGGCAGCTACGACGTGGGCCGGCTGGTGGTCGAGCTGGCCGGCGCGGCGCGGGGACGCCACCTCCTGGCCTGGGCCGCCGACCGGCGCGACCAGGAGGGATGGCTGGCGGCGGGCGTCGGCGGCGCCATGGAGCCCGACTCCCTCCTCGTCTCGGTCCTCAACCGAGGCGGGAACAAGCTGGACCGCTTCCTGGAGGTGAGCAACCGGGTGGAGAGCACCACCGTGGCCGCCGGGCGGGCCGTCGCCGTCCACGTCCGGCTTCGCAACGTCACCCCGCCCAGCCAGCCCACCTACGTGGCCGGCCCCCACCCCGAGAGCGGAGTGGGCGAGGGGGTCTACCTCGGGATCGTGGCCGTCAACGTGCCCGGTGCCGCCGGAGCCGTCGGCGTGGAGGGTGACCCACCACTGGTGGCCGCCGGCGAAGACGGGCCGACCCGGGTCGTGGCCACGCCGGTCGTCGTGCCGCGGGGCACAGAGCGGGCCGTGGTCGTGCGCTTCGTCCTGCCGGCCCGGGCTGTGGTGCGGGTCGAGCCCTCGGCCCGCCTGCCGGCCAGCACCTGGCAGCACGGGACCGCCCGCTGGCGGGACGACCGGGCTCGTGTCCTGGTCTGGTGAGGGACGCACCCGACGAAACGAGACGCCGAGTGATCGTGAGAGGGGCGGGCCCCGTACTTGGAGTTCATCGGTGGGGGACCTCTCTGTCTCCCTGGGAGGTTGCCATGTCAAGCACGAGAGCCGCCCCCGTGTCGGTCGTGATCGGGCTCGTCCTCGGGCTGACCGCTCCAGCGGCAGCAGAGCCGACGGACTACGCCGGAGCGGCGCCGGTGACACCGGTCACCGTCTCACCGACCGGCGGGTCCGACGACGCCGGAACACCCCCGCCGCCGGGCCCCGCCGTCGCCCCCCCGGGGACGGACTACGCCGGGCTCGGCGCAGGTTACGCGGGCGTCGGTTCCGACATCGTGGCCGGGCCGGGACCGCGGCCGGCAAGCCTCGCCGCCGGTCCTCGCGGCACGGTGGACACCGCCGAGGTGGGCGGCCGGCCGGCCGGCACCGCCGGCTTTCCCGTCACCACCGGTGACCTGGCCGGGTTGTCCGTCCTGACCGCGCTCGTGCTCGCCACCCTGGTGACGCTGCGCCGGCGGAGCACCTGAGGCGACGGTGTTGGTCGACCCGAGGATCCTTCCGTGGAACGAGGCCCGCCGCCGGCGACCTCCTCGCCCTCCTGATCGGGACGGCCGCCCCCGCCGCCGGCTGGCGCGGTGCGCTCTTCGTGGCCCTCGGCCTGGCCACGCTGGCCGGCTTCGGGCACCACCACCTTCGGATCGTCCCGTCGGTGGCCCAGGAGGGCGGCCGCATCGTGGCCCAGCTCGGCGTGGTCCTCCTGGCCGTCTGCCTCCTGTCCGGCGGCGGCACCGAGCCCATGGCCCTGCTGCGTTCCGGCGCCTCGGCCATCTTCCTGGTCGTCTCGGCCCGTGCCTGCCTCTACGCCGTGATCCGACGCCTGCGGGCCAGTGGCTCCCTCGTCGAGCGCACGCTGATCATCGGGGCCGGGCCCGTCGGCGTGGAGGTGGCCGGCGTCCTGCTCGGCCACCCCGAGTACGGCCTGGCGCCGGTCGGGTTCCTCCACTCCTCGGCCGGGGAGTCCCTCCCGCTTCCCGTGCTCGGCACGGCCGCAGAGCTGTGCCGGGTGCTGGACGACCACGACGTGCGCCGGGTCATCGTGGCCTTCGGGCCCACTCCCGACCCCGACCTCGTGTCCACCATCCGGTCCTGCCGCAAGGCGTCCGTCGACATCCACGTGCTGCCGAGGTTCTTCGAGCTCGGCGCCGCTCCTCCATGCCGGGAGACGGACATCGTCTGGGGTCTGCCGCTGGTGAGGCTCCGCCGGTCGCTCCTGAGAGACGCGTCCCGCCGGACCAAGCGGCTGTTCGACGTCACCGTGGCCGGAGCGCTCCTCGCCCTCACCCTGCCGGTCTGCGCCGTCATCCACGCCCTGGTGCGCCTCTCGAGCCCCGGCCCGGTGCTCTTTCGTCAGAGACGCGTCGGTGAGAACGGGCACGAGATCGAGGTCCTCAAGTTCCGCTCCCTGCGCCTGAACGACGACTCGGACACGCAGTGGTCGGTGGCCGCCGACGACCGCCGCACGCCGATCGGCTCGGTCCTGCGCAAGACCAGCCTGGACGAGCTGCCCCAACTGCTGAACGTGCTGAGGGGCGACATGTCGCTGGTCGGCCCCAGGCCCGAGCGACCGGCCTTCGTGGACCGCTTCTCGGCCGACGTCCCTCGCTATCCCGACCGGCACCGGGCACCGGCCGGCCTCACGGGGTGGGCCCAGGTGCACGGGCTGCGGGGCGACACGTCGATCGAGGAACGGGCCCGCTTCGACAACCAGTACATCGAGTACTGGTCGCTGTGGAACGACATCGTCATCCTGGCCCGCACGGCCCGGGAGATGGTGACGGGTGGCGAGCGCAAGGCGGCCTGAGCCAGCTGGCCGGCCCGCCGCCGATCAGGCGAGGCCCGGCGCCAGTGTCGGCGTGATCACGAGCTATGGCCCCACCGGCCGGGCCCGCCGCGGCGCTCGGCGGCGTCGGCGGGGAAGGCCAGTGCCGGGTCGGGGCTGGGGCCCGGGG
>JALYHF010000078.1 GCA_030776745.1 Actinomycetota bacterium
CCGTCTCCTTGACCTGCACCGACCACTTGGTGACGGGCTTGGCGATCTCGGCGATGTCGACCGCCTGGAAGGCCTCCTTGTGGAGCAGGTGGGTCGGGGCCTGGCCGGTGATGCAGATGATGGGGATCGAGTCGGCCATGGCCGTGTAGAGGCCGGTGATCATGTTGGTGCCGGCCGGCCCCGACGTGCCGATGGCCACCCCCACGCCGCCCGTCACCCGGGCCAGGGCGTCGGCGGCGTGGGTGCCGCCTTCCTCGTGGCGGACGATGATGTGGCGGATCTTGTCGGACTTGCTCAGGGCCTGGTACAGGGGGAGGATCGCCGCCCCGGGAATGCCGAAGACGAACTCGACGCCCTCGTCCTCCATGATCTGGACGGCCGCCTCCATGACCTTGATCCGCTCGAGGCGGTTGGCGCGATGCCCGTCGTCGCTCACGATCTAGGAGAGCCCCTCGGTCTCGGAACCGATCTGGTGGTCCGCGGCGTCCTCGAGCACGCTGAGCACGGCCGAGTGGTCGAGATCGCCCCTGCCCTTGACCTGGAGCTCCTGGAGCATCTGGTCGACCAGGGCGGTCACCGGAAGCGGTACCCCCACCTCCCGGGCGGTGGCCAGGGCGATGCCGAGGTCCTTGTGGTGGAGCGCGGAGCGAAAGCCCGGGTCGAAGTCGTGCTCGAGGAACTTGTCGCGCTTCTGGTCCATCACCTTGGTGCCGGCCAGGCCCCCCGAGACGGCCTCGATGACCTTGGCCGGGTCGACGCCCGCCTTCGACCCGAGCACCAGCGCCTCGCTGACGCCCTCCAGCACGATCCCGACGATGATCTGGTTGCAGGCCTTGACGATCTGGCCCGAGCCGGCCTCACCGACGTGGGTTGCCGTGCCCATGGCGTCGAAGAGCGGCTTGGCCCGCTCGAAGTCCTCCTCGGCGCCGCCGACCATGATCGACAGCTCCCCGGCGATGGCGCCCGGCTCGCCGCCGCTGATGGGCGCGTCCAGCGTCTTGGCGCCGCGCTCGCTGGCCTCCTTGGCCAGCTCCTTGGTCACGAGGGGTGAGATCGTGCTCATGTCGACCAACAGGTCGCCCTCGCTGGCCCCGGCGAGGAGCCCCTCGTCGCCCCGGTACACCTCTTCGACCTCGGCAGAAGCCGGCAGGCAGGTGATGACGATGCCGCACTCCTCGGCGATGGCCTTGTAGCTGTCCGCTCCTTCGGCCCCTTCGTCCTTCAGCTCGTCGGCGGCACTGCTGCCGCTGTAGATGACGAGCTCGTGGCCCGCCTTGATGAGGTTCTTGGCCATGGGCTTGCCCATGATCCCGAGGCCAACGAAACCCACTTTCTCCTCGGCCACTCGGTCCTCCCCTCGCTAGAGATTCAGGTCCTCGGCTTGCACGTCGCCGCCACGCTTGTCCTGGGGCAGCCAGGCCAGGCTCTCCTCGGTGGACTCCGTCGTCGGGTTGTACTCGAGGCCCACCCAGCCCTCGTAGGGCAGCTCCTCGAGAGCGGCGAAGATGTAGCGGTAGTTGAGCTCGCCCGAGCCCGGCTCCCCTCGGTCGGGAGAGTCGGCGACCTGGATGTGGGTGATGCTGTCGATGCGCTCCCGCAGGGTGGCGACGATGTTCCCCTCCATGCGCTGCATGTGGTAGGCGTCGTACTGCAGCTTGACGTTGTCTCGCCCGACTCGCTCGACGAAGTCGGCGGCGGCCTTCGTGCTGGCCAGCAGGTACGGCCCGTTCTCGAAGGTGTTGACCGCCTCGATCATCACCTCGATGCCGTGCTCGGCGGCCTGGTCGGCGGCCCAGCCCACGTTGTCGGCGGCCAGCTCGAGCTGCTCGGCGGTGTCGACGCTGTCGAGCTCGAGGCCGACCAGGGCGTTGAGGCGGGGGCACTCCACACTGCGGGCCAACTCGAGGGCCACGGGCACGTTGTCGCGGAACTCCTGGCGACGCTCGGGGTCGCTCACCAGGCCCCGGTCGCCGCCGGGCATGTCACCGGCGTCGAAGTTGAACAGCGGCACCTGAAGCCCGGCGTCCTTGATGGCGGCCTGGACCCGGTCCAGGTCCTCCCCCGACGGCCACCAGAACTCGACGCCCGTGAAGCCGGCCTCGGCGGCGCGCCCGAACCGCTCCACGAAGTCGACTTCCTTGAACAGCATCGAAAGATTGGGGCAGAACCGCACGTCGCCTCACCACCGAAGAAGGACCCGTTTTGGGCCACCGAGCCTAAGGTGGGCCGTCCACGGGGTCAACGCCGAGCGCGGGGTCACGGTGGCGCCCCCAGCTTCGCCTCCGGCCGCAGCTCGTCGGCCAACCCCTCACCGAGGGCGGCCTCGGCCAGGGCCCGGCCGAGGGCCGGTGCCTGCTTGAACAGGTTGTGGCCGGCGACGAAGAACAGCCCGTCCGCCTCCCACACGGCCAACCCGTCCGGGCCCCAGGGCAGCTCGGTGACCCAGCAGTGGCGGTAGTCGACGGGATCGGAGGCCAGGCCGGGGAGGGCCCGCGCCACGTAGCCGCTGGCGCGCTCGCTGAGCTGGGCCAGGCCGGCGGGGTCGACCAGGCTGCCGTCGTCCTGCACGTCGGTCGTCTGGCTGAGCCCCAGCGCGTAGTGGCGGTTGCCGGCCGATGCGGCGGCGTAGATCCCGGTCTCTCCGAAGGCCCCGCTCCCGTCCTGCAGGCACGCCAGCCGGGCGGGGGGGTCGCCTGGCAGGGCGAAGGTGAGGCGGACGTGGGCCGCCTGCCTGACGGGGAGGGAGAGCCCCACGCCCCGGGCCAGCTGGGACGTGCCCCGCCCGGCGCAGACCACGGCGCTGGCGTACTCGGCGCAGCGGCCCCCGGCCCGCACCTCGATGGTCCCAGGGGCGGTCGAGCGCACCGAGATGACCTCGTCGGCGACGAGCGAGCCGCCGAGCCGGTCGGCCAGCGCCTCGATGGCGGTGCCCGTGCGTATGGACCCGCCGGCCTCGTCGAGCATGGCCGGGCCGGAGTAGCCGGCGAGGATCGGCAGTCGCTCGGACACCTCGGCGGCGTCGATGGACCGCGCCGCCGTGCCGTCCACCTGGCCCATCACCCGCAAGCGGCCCTCGACCGCAGGGCCCAGGGCGACCACGCCGTCGGTCGAGACGAGCTCGACGCCAAGCGCCTGTTCCCACTCGCGCCAGATGGCGCGGCTCCGGCAGGCGAAGGCCACGAGACGGGGGTCGTCGTGGGCGTGGCGGAAGATGCGCGACTCCCCACCGGACTGGCCGGTTCCCGGCACGCCCCGCTCGTAGACCGTGACGGCGACCCCCCGCTCCAGCAGGCTGTACGCCGTGGAGAGACCGACGATGCCCGCGCCGATCACGGCAACCTCTGATCGTGGGCTCACGCTCGTGGCGGGGAGACTACCGTAGGGGAAGTGATCGACCCCGGTCTGGTCGAGCGCCTTCGGCACATCTGCGGGCACGAGCACGTCCTGACCGACACGCACCAGCTCCGGACCTACGAGTCGGACGGGCTCAGGCACTACCGGACCCCTCCGCCGCTCGCCGTGCTCCCCGGCTCCGCCGACGAGGTGCGTGAGGTGGTGCGGGCCTGCCACGAAGCGAAGGTCCCCTGGGTGGCCCGGGGTGCTGGCACGGGGCTGTCGGGCGGTGCCATCCCCGTCGAGGACGGCGTCCTCATCGTCCTCACCCGCCTCAACGCCATCCTCGAGGTGGATCTCGACAACCAGCGGGTCGTGGTGGAGCCGTGCGTCACCAACGCCGCCATCTCCAAAGCCGTTGGACCGACCCACTTCTATCCCCCGGACCCGTCGAGCCAGGTCGTGTCGACCATCGGCGGGAACGTGGCCGAGAACTCGGGTGGCCTTCACTGCTTCAAGTACGGCTTCACCACCAACTACGTCACTGGGCTGGAGGTGGTGCTCCCCGACGGCGACGTGGTGAGCCTCGGAGGCAAGGAGATGGACCGGCCCGGCTACGACCTGGTGGGCGCCTTCGTGGGCTCCGAGGGGACGCTCGGCATCGCCACCAAGATCACGCTGCGGGTGATCCCCCAGCCCGAGGCCCACGAGACGACGGTCGGCTACTTCGACGGCATCGAGCAGGCGGGCCAGGCGGTCACCGAGATCGTGGCGGCAGGGATCGTCCCCGCTGCCATCGAGATCATGGACCAGCTCACCATCGAGGCCACCGAGAGCTGGACCCACGCCGGGTACCCCCTCGACGTCGGTGCGGCGCTCATCGTGGAGCTCGACGGGACCCAGGCCGAGTGCGACGCCCGCCTCGACGACGTCATGCAGATCTATGAACGCGCTGGTGCCGCCGACACCCGGGTGGCCGACGGCGAGGAGGAACGGGCCCTCATCTGGAAGGCCCGCAAGGCTGCCTTCGCCGCCATGGGCTACCTGTCGCCGTACTACTACGTGCAGGACAGCGTCATCCCCCGGACCCGCCTGGCCGAGGTCCTCAAGCGGATCGAGGAGCTCTCGGAGGAGTTCGGCTTCAAGGTGGCCAACGTCTTCCACGCCGGCGACGGCAACCTGCACCCACTGGTCTGCTTCGACGCCCGCAACGAGGGAGAGCTGGAGAAAGCCGAGGACCTGTCCGGGCAGATCCTCACCGCCTGCGTGGACGCCGGCGGCTCGATCACCGGTGAGCACGGCGTGGGCCTGGACAAGAAGCAGCACATGACGTCCATGTTCTCGGAGGAGGACCTCACCGCCTTCCAGCGGCTGCGCTGCGCCTTCGACCCCGAGCAGCTGGCCAACCCCGGCAAGGTCATGCCCACGCCGCGGCTGTGTGGCGAGGTGCCGGGGCCGTACCGCAAGCACCCGCTCGAGCAGGCGGGCGTGGCAGAGCGCTTCTGAATGGTGGAGAGCGCTCAGCGCCGGGCCCCGTCGTCGCCCGAGGAAGCGGCCGAGGTGATGCGCACGGCCGGCGCCGAGGAGCTGCGGGTGCGGGTGCGGGGCGGGGGGACCAAGCTGTCCTGGGGACGGCCCGCCGAGCCGCCGCAGATCGAGCTGTGCACCGAGGGCCTCGACCAGATCGTCGAGCACAACCAGGGTGACCTCACCGCCGTGCTCCAGGCCGGCGTCCCCCTGGCGCGGGCCCAGGAGGCGTTCGCCGAGGCGGGGCAGAGGATCGCCCTCGACCCTCCCCTCGGCCACGGTGACGCCGCCACCATCGGCGGCGTGGTGGCCACCGGCGACTCCGGTCCGCTGCGCCACCGCTACGCCGCGGCGCGGGACCTGATCCTCGGCGTCACCGTCGCCCTGTCCGACGGGACGATGGCCAAGGCCGGCGGCAAGGTCATCAAGAACGTGGCCGGCTACGACCTGGCCAAGCTGTTCACCGGGTCATTCGGGACGCTCGGCCTCGTCGTCGAGATCGTCATGCGGCTCCACCCCTGCCCTCCGCGCACAGTGACGGCGCTGGGCGCCGCCGACGATCCCGATGCCCTCGGACGGGCGGCGTCGAGCGTCGGCCATGCGGCTCTCGAGCTGGAGGGCCTCGACGTGGCGTGGGGGGACGGGCGAGGCGAGGTCCTGGCCCGCTTCGGCGGGGTGGCGCCGGAAGCGGGGGCCGAGAAGGCGGCCACGGCCATGGGTGAGGCCGGCCTGGAAGCCCAGCTCGTCGACGACGACGACGACCTCTGGCAGCGCCAGCGCCAGCGGCAACGCTCGGCCGACGGAGCGGTCGTGCGGGTGTCCGGGCTGGCCTCGGAGCTTGCCACCGTGGTGCGATCCTCCCAGGAGGTGGGGGCGTCCCTGGTGGGGCGGGCCGGGCTCGGGCTCTCCTGGGTGACGCTCCCCCACCAAGAGGCCGGTGAGCTCGTGGCGGGCGTCGAGGAGCTGCGCCGGCGCCTCCGGCCGTTTGCCTGCGTGGTGCTCGACGCGCCCACCGCGGTGCGGGAGAAGGTCGAGGTATGGGGGGAGGACGAGGCGGTGCCGCTGATGCGGCGGGTCAAGGCCCGCTTCGATCCTCCCGGCGTGTGCAACCCCGGGATCTACGTGGGAGGGATCTGATGGCCAGCGACGCCGACGTCTCCAAGGCGGGGGCATTCGACCCGCACCGCCCGCCCGACAAGGACCTGGTGGACGTGTGCGTGCACTGCGGCTTCTGCCTGCCGACGTGCCCCACCTACGTGCTCTGGAACGAGGAGATGGACTCGCCCCGTGGCCGCATCGTGTTGATGAACGTGGGCCTCGAGGAGGAAGGCGAGCTGTCCGACGCCATGGTCACCCATTGGGACCGCTGCCTCGGGTGCATGGCCTGCGTGACCGCCTGTCCTTCCGGAGTCCAGTACGACAAGCTCATCGAGGCCACCAGGCCCCAGGTCGAGCGCAACTACCAGCGCCCCCTTCGCGAGCGGGCCTTCCGGAGGTTCGCCTTCGAGGCCTTCACCCATCCGGGGCGCCTGCGGGCCCTCGTACCGGCCATGGCCGCGGCCCGGCGGGTCGGGCTGATCAGGGCCGCCGAGGCGCGTCTCGAGCGCTTCCCGAGGCTCCAGGCCCTGCAGTCGCTCCTGCCCGACGTGAAGCCGAGGGTGGCCCTCGCTCGCCTGCCCGAGGTGACCCCTGCCCGAGGCAAGCGCCGGGGGCGGGTCGGGATGCTGCTCGGCTGTGTGCAGCGGGTGTTCTTCCACGACGTGAACGCGGCCACGGCACGGGTCCTCGCCGCCGAGGGGTTCGAGGTCCTCGCACCACGGAAGGTGCGCTGCTGTGGGGCCCTGATGCTCCATTCTGGGTACGAGGCCGACGCCCTGGCCCTGGCCAAGAAGATGATCGAGGCGTTCGAGGATTGCGACTACGTGGCCGTCAACGCCGCCGGGTGCGGTTCGTCCATGAAGGACTACGGCCACCTCTTCTCCGACGACGGGGAGTGGTCGGATCGGGGGAAGGAGTTCTCCGAGAAGGTGCGCGACGTGTCGCAGCTGCTGGTCGAGTGGGACGCCGTGGCCACCCGCCATCCCGTCCCGCTCAAGGTCGCCTACCACGACGCCTGCCACCTGGCCCACGCCCAAAAGGTCAGGTCGGAGCCGCGCCAGCTTCTGGCCGACATCCCCGAGCTGAAGCTCGTCGAGCCGGCCGAGTGGGAGATCTGCTGCGGCTCGGCCGGCATCTACAACCTCTTGCAGCCGGAGGCAGGAAGGGACCTCGGACGCCGGAAGGCCGAGAACCTGCTGGCCACGGAGGCCGACGCCATCGCCTCGGGCAACCCGGGGTGCACGCTGCAGATCGCCGCCCATCTCCGCGACCAGGGGCGGCCACTGCCGATCCATCACCCGATAGAGCTCGTCGACCGCTCCATCGCGGGGGCTGGCCCACCCTGACCACTCCCGAGACGAAGGTGGTGATCGCCCCGGGCGCCTTCAAGGGATCGTTGCCGGCCAAGGAGGTGGCCCGGTCCCTGGCCGAGGGCGTTGGGCGGGTGTGGCAGGAGGCGCGTGTCGAGTGTCTCCCGCTCTCCGACGGCGGCGACGGGTGGGTGGACAGCATGGTCTCCGCCGCCGACGGCTCCTTCGTCGAGGTGCGCGTCCGCGGCCCGCTGGGCGAGGAGGTTGAGGCTCGCTACGGGCTCATCGCCTCCGAAGGTGTCACCACCGCGATCATCGAGATGGCCACCGCCTCGGGCCTGGCCCTGGTCCCGAAGGACCGTCGGGACCCACGGATTGCCACCACCTACGGCACCGGGGAGCTGCTCCGCCACGCCCTCGATCGCGGTGCGAAGAGGCTGCTCGTCGGCATCGGAGGCAGCGCCACCAACGACGGCGGAGCCGGAGTGGCGTCCGCGCTCGGGGCGCGCTTCGTGGACCAGGACGGCGAGGACCTGCCAGCAGGCGGCGCCGCCCTGGCTCGCCTCGACCGCGTGGACCTGTCCAGGCTCGACGCCCGCCTCGAGGACGTGGAGGTGGTCGTGGCCAGCGACGTGGAGAACCCCCTGCTCGGCGACGACGGCGCGTCGGCCGTCTACGGGCCTCAGAAGGGGGCGACGGCAGAGATGGTCGGGGAGCTGGACGGCGCCTTGTCGCACTTCGCCGACGTGGTGGAGGACGCCGTCGGTCGCCGCCTGCGCGACGAGCCGGGGGCGGGCGCCGCCGGTGGCCTCGGTTTCGGGCTCATGGCGCTGTGCGGCGCCAAGCTACGGCCCGGAGTGGAGCTGGCGCTCGACGCCCTCGACGCGGACCGGGTGATGGAGGGTGCGTCGCTCGTCATCACCGCCGAAGGCCTGCTCGACTCGCAGACGCTGGCCGGGAAGCTCCCCGTCGGGGTGGCCCGTCTGGCTCACCGGCACGGTGTCCCGGTGGTCGCGGTGGGCGGGGCGGTCGCCCCGATGGAGCCGTCGATGGTCGAACGCTTTCGTGACGAGGGCATCTCGGTGATCTGTTCGAGCGTGGAGGCCCCGGCGGCGGAGGAAGAGCTGATGGAGCCCGACGGGACCCGGCAACGTCTCCAGCGCGCCGCCGAGCGAATCACGAGGTTGGTCGACCTCGGGAGCCGGGGGCGGACGCCTGCGACCGACGAGTGACGACGTCATGGTTCGGTTCTCTCAGGCGGCGGACCCGAGTCCGGCTCTTGTTTGGGCAGGTCCTCCGCTTCGGGTTCGACCTTCGGGGCCTGCCGTTGGGCGTCCTCTTCTCTGCGTTCCTCGCCTTCCACCTGTCCGACCTCCTCCTTCGTCTCCTCGGGTGACGCGTGGTTCCCGAGTACCTGTGGCTGCCCGACATCATCGCCCACCCCCACGTTCCCGCCCCGTGGGCTGGCACTGGGCGCCGTGGAAGCGAACGTCGCAGGCGTCCAGCGCCGCTTGGAGGTGGGAGTGCGACGGAGCGATGGCGGTCACCAGGGTCGCCCGGAGGCCCAGGGGCACGACGGCGAGGCGGGCCTGACCCACCCGCTCGTGGCCACCAGGTCCGTCGTGGGCGGCCCGGGGGGAACGGTCGCCGCCCACGGTGAGGACCGTCCCCAGGGCGAGGGCGCCGGCAGTGCCCGCCGGACCCAGCGAGCCGGGCCAGCGCCGGCCCAGGGCGAGGTCGTTGCGCAGCAGGGGCTGGCCGGCGAGGTCGACCCGCAGGCGCTGCAGCAACGAGCCGGGCTCTTCCCCGTGGCGGCCGAGCACCACCTCCTCCCGCCAGTACAGCGACGCGTCACCGGCCAGCTCGATGGTGGTGGTGGCCTCATGGTCGGCGTCGGCGGTGACGATCACCGGCTGGGGCCGCCACCTCAGGGAGGCGGTGGCGCCGACGGCGACGTCGACGCGGGCCCGGGAGCGGCCCCCGCCGGCACCGGGCAGGAGGGTGGTGGCCGCCACGGAGCGCATGGTGAGCTCGGCGCCGGCCGCCACGGTGACGTCGAGGCCGAGGTCGTCGCCGCCGAGTGGCCCCGCCGCCGTGCCCACCAGGTAGATCGCCTCGGCGGTGGCCCGCAGGGTGAGCGGCGGCTGCGAGCGCAGCACCGAGCACCGGGTGCCGGCACCTCGCCGCTCGGCCAGCACCCGAGCGTGGGCCACCACGCTCGAGGTCATTGGCGCACCATCCTTCGGATGGTGTCGCCATGAGCCAGGGCACTGTCCTCTTTGGTGAGCACGCCCAAGGGCGTGCTCACGCCGCCCGCCACGACGCCAGCACGCCCTCCAACCACTCGGCCACCGGTGTGGCGTGCGGATCGGCGGCCAAGGAGACGAAGGCCACGGGCCCCTCGCCCCGCACCCGCCGGCTGTCGCGTCGCATCACGTCGAGGTCGGCGCCCACGAGGGGGGCGAGGTCGGTCTTGTTGACCACGAGCAGGTCCGACCCGGTGATGCCGGGGCCGCCCTTGCGGGGCACCTTGTCGCCGCCGGCGACGTCGATGACGAAGATCTGCACGTCGACGAGGGCGCGGCTGAAGGTGGCGGTGAGGTTGTCGCCCCCGCTCTCGAGGAGCACCAGGTCGGGTTGGAAGCGGGCCTCGAGCTCCTCGAGGGCGTCGACGTTCTCGCTGATGTCGTCGCGGATGGCGGTGTGCGGGCAGCAGCCGGTACGCACGCCCCGGATCCGCTCGGCCGGGAGGACAGCCTTGCGCTCGAGGATGGTGGCGTCCTCGGTGGTGAACACGTCGTTGGTGACCACGACCACGGAGCGGCGGTCGGCGAAGGTGCGGCACAGACAGGCGACGAGCTCGGTCTTGCCGGCGCCCACGGGGCCGCCCACACCGACGCGCAGGGCCTGCCGGGGCCGCACCAGCCGTTCGACCGCCGGCCTGTCCTCGTCGTGGTGGTCGTGGCGGTGGGGCGCACCCATGGGGTCTCCTCGCTCGTCGTGTCAGGTGGCGAACAGCGCGTCGTCGCGCCCGGCATGGGCCACGGCGTCGAGCTCGAGCGCCGGCGCGCTGGTCGCCGGCAGGTGGACCAGCGGCCCGCCGGCGAGCGCCACCGCCTCCTCGACGATCCCTGCTGCCTCGCCCGCGAGCTCCGCGGCGATGGCGGCCACGGCGAAGG
>JALYHF010000079.1 GCA_030776745.1 Actinomycetota bacterium
TCCCAGCAGCGCGCTCACGAACAGCGCCACCCACAGCGGCGCCGTTGTCTCTGGGATGAGGAAGCGGACTGTGGTGCTGCGCCGGTTCTGGGTGATGAAGACCAGCATCACGACGAACAGCACGAGCGCTGTCAGTTGGCGGAAGCTGCGCCCGGCCAGATCCTTCCCCTCGGGGCCGCCGGTCTTCCCCCTCCGGCGAAGTGTCACCAAATCGCAACAGCCATAACGCCCGAAGTTATGGACACCACCGCGAGGGGGAGCATCCTTCCGTGCCATTCATCCTGTGGCTGCTTCCAGTCCTCGCCATCGTCTCAGGCATCTTGGCGGCAACTCCGGGGCAGGTCCTCACTGGTATCGCCCTCGTTATGCTCACCTGGTCGCGCGCGGCGGCCTTGCTCTCCAAGTCGTTCACTGCTGAACCGGGCGAGGGCAGCGCCTTGAGCCACTTTCTCCCACGACCCACCAGCTCATGAAGACCGACGACGAGGGACTCCACGTTCGTCCCACCCGTCCGTGGCTCGGCCCTCACCGGCCGTTCGTGCAGCGCATGGCCCAGCCCGTGGTCGATTTCCTTCATATCGAGGCTGCCGGCGGGGTTTTGCTGCTTGGGGCTACCGTGATCGCCCTGGCGTGGGCGAACTCGCCGTGGAGCAGCTCCTACGACGCGCTGTGGGGCACCGAGGTGGGCCTGCGGTGGGGCGGGTTCGAGCTGAGGGAGGACCTGCGCCACTGGGTCAATGACGCGCTGATGGTGCTGTTCTTCTTCGTCGTCGGCCTCGAGATCAAAGGGGAGTTCGTCAACGGGGAGCTGCGTGAGCGCCGACGCGCCGCCCTTCCCATCGCCGCTGCTGCCGGCGGAATGATCGTGCCGGCTGCGGTCTACCTGGCGCTCAACCCCAACGGACCAGGAACCCGAGGATGGGGTATCCCGGTGGCAACCGACATCGCCTTCGCCCTTGGGGTGGTCTCCGTTCTGCGGGTGCCCCAGCCGCTCAAGGTGTTCCTCCTGGCCCTGGCCATCGTCGACGACATCGGCGCCATCTTGGTCATCGCCGTGTTCTACACCTCGGAGTTGTCCTTGGGTTGGCTGGCACTGGCCATGGGCTTCTTCGCTGTGGTGGGGCTGCTGCGATGGCTGCGCGTCTGGTACGTCCCGCTCTACGTGCTGGTGGGCCTGGCCGTTTGGCTGGCTACCTTCGAGTCGGGGATCCACGCCACGATCGCCGGCGTGGCGCTGGGCCTGCTGACGCCCGCCCGCCCCCTGGTGAGCGGGAGGGACGCTGAGCACCTCCTCCAGCACCGAGGGGGGGACGGTGGGGCCGGCGAAGCACGCCAGACCGCCTTCGTGGTCCGGGAGTCGGTGCCTTTGGTGGAGCGACTCCAAGACCTCCTACACCCCTGGACCAGCTACGTCGTGATCCCGCTTTTCGCCCTGGCCAATGCCGGAGTCACCCTCGGCGCGGACATCATCGCGGACGCGCTGGGCTCAACCATCACGGCCGGGGTGGCCCTCGGCCTGCTTCTGGGAAAGCCGCTTGGGATCGTGGCTGCCGCCTGGTTGGCCATCCGCTTGGGGCTGGGGTCGCTTCCATCTGGCAGTTCGTGGCGCCAGGTCGCTGGTGTGGGTGCCATTGCCGGCATCGGTTTCACCATGTCGTTGTTCATCGCTGCCCTTGCCTTCGCCGAAGGCAGCGAGCCGTTCGAGCAGGCGAAGATCGGCATCTTCACTGGCTCGCTCGCCGCCGCCGCCGTCGGCTTCCTCGTCCTCCGGAATTCAAAGGAGTAGGCCGGCGCGCTGTCGGCGCCGCCTCAGTCACTGTCGTCCTGCTCCACACCCTCCTAAGTCAGCGTGGCGTTGGCCGCCGAGCTCTCGGTCGCGCCCAAGGAGCTCGGCCGCCTCCTCCCGGGTCTCGACCACGGGAACAAAGCGGTCGAATCCCGTCAGCTGGAGAGCCCTGTTGGTGGCGGGCCGACAGGAACAGACGGCCACCTCACCGCCGGACTCTCGGACGCAGCGAATCCGCCCTACCAGTGCCCGCAGGCCGGCAGAGTCGATGAACGACACCTCCGAGAGGTCGATGATGAGCGGCGACGTAGGGCGCATCCCGGCCAGTGCCTCGTGCAGGTGAGGGACGGTGAATGAATCGAGCTCACCCACGAGGCGGCAGACGCCGTGGCCATCGTCCATGTCGTGAACCTCGACGTCGAACATCAGCACTCCCCCCTCCGTTCCGTGGGACCGTGTGTTCCTGCCGGAAGGAAGCCGAGTCTCTCTCATTGCTCGATGATGACCGTCGGCCACTACGGCGGCTGTGCAGTCCGATTGCAGTCCGGTGACGAATGCCGACGCCACGGCCAAGCCGCCCGACGAGCCAGCGTTCAACCCGATCGGTCGGCCTCAGCCGCATTCGAACCGGCCCGGCCGCCGAGCGTGGCCACCTCGACGGCGCGGGCCACGTCGGTGGGTGTCACGATGCCGACGAGGCGCTCGCCCTCGAGCACGAGGGCACGACCCTCGGAGCTCCCCCCCATGCGCCGGAGCAGCGCCACCAGCGGCTCATCGGGCCGGGCGGAGGGCACCTCCTCGATCCGCCATGCCACGTCGTGCGCCCGCACTTTCGCGCGTTCCTGGCCCGGGACCTGCTTTAGCCTCTGCAAGGTGACGAGGCCGTCGAGGCGACCGTCGAAGCTCTCGATGGGGAAGGCCGAGAACCGGTGGCGGAGGACGTACTCCTCGAGGAAGGCGTCGAGGGTGAGCCAGCCCGGCGCCACCACGGGATCAGGGGTCATGACGTCGCCTACGGTGACACCGCCGAGTGCTCCGCGCAGGGTGGCGGCGGTCTCCTCGGCGCGGGCGGCCATGATCAGGAACCAGCCCAGGAACAAGAACCAGAGTCCGCCGATGCCGGCGCCAGCGGCGAACTCCAGGAGCCCCGCGGCGACCAGCAGGTAGCCGAACAGCCGCCCGGCCCGGGCAGCGGTGACCGTGGCCCGCAACTGGTCACCATGGCGGCGCCAGAGGATCGACCGCAGGACCCTGCCGCCGTCCAGTGGGGCGGCGGGCACGAGGTTGAAAGCGGCCAGGATGAGGTTGATGCGGGCCAGCCAGGAGGCCATGGCCACCACGAGGGAGGACGCCCCAGCGGCGTCGGCGACCAGTGCCAGGGTCGCCATCACCCCGGCTACAGCAAGGCTGACGAGTGGCCCGGCCACGGCGACCCGCAGCTCGACCTGGGGCGTATGCGCCTCCGCCCGCATCTTGGTCATGCCGCCGAACAGCCACAGCGTGATCCCTTCCACGCCCACTCCGGCCTGCCGCGCCACCAGGGCGTGGCTCAGCTCGTGGGCCAGCAGGGCGGCGTAGAAGAGGGCGGCGGTGGTGAGCGCCGCCGCCCAGTAGAGGCTGGGCTCGGAGCCGGGCGCCTCTTCCGGGAAGCGACCGTCGGCCAAGCCAAGGCTGATGAGCCAGAACACCACCAGCAGGCTCCAGTTGACCCCCACGCGGATGCCGGCGACGTTGCCGAGCCTGAAGCTCTCCTCCACCTGCTCCTCCTTCGGGCCGGGTCGCCGCGACTCACGCCACCGCTCTCGCCGAGCGGTCGAAACCAGCCGGGGGCGCGGAGGCGGCGCTCATGGACTCTGGGGAAGCGGAGCAGGTGGACGGGCTCGCTGCGTCTGTCGCACGAGACGGTCAAGCCAGGGGACGGCCGCGGCTGCGGTAGCCGCCGACCGCGCCGGCCACGAACAGCACCAGCGCGATGATGAGCGCCCACTTGAGACCCTCGACGAACAGCCCCATCCCGCCGAAGAGGAGGGCCAGCACGAGGAGCAGGATGACGACACCCATGTCTTTGTTCCTTTCTCCCCGGCCTCGGTGGCCGGGCTACCGGTCCATTCATTCCCGGGGCAGGCGAAGAGTCGGCTACAGCGAGGTTGCGGTTGCGTTGCGCCCGCTCAGGCACGAAGGCAGCTCTCCTCGCACCGGGTCCTGACAGCTCACGTCGGCCCGAGCGCCGCGAAGTCCGCCCTCCGGATCGGCGCCTCCTTCAGCGTGCCATCCGCTGTTGGGACCTCCACGGCTGAGCCTGCCAGTCTGAACGCCACCCCGCGAATGCCCGGGAGAGCCGTAGCCGTGAATACCAGCTGGGCCAGTGCGAGGATCTGCTCTTCGCCTTCCACCTCTGCGAACGACTCACTCAAGTCCAGATGGGCGATCCCGTCAGCCGTCGAGGCGGAGCGAAGCCGCGTGTCGGCACTGATGGCAGTCCGCCAGCCCGCGGCTACCTCTTCGACGGTGGGTCCGGCGAGAAGGGCGGCGAGGACGGCCTCCAACGACACAGGGGCGGGCACCTGACGAGGCGCGGGGGCGAGCCGCTCTTCTGCCACCAGGAAGATCTCCGCTGAGGCGGCTGCCACCGAGGGCTGCGCGACGGCGGTGGTGGTGCTTCTGGGATCGAGCAAGCCGAAGGGCACGTCTTCGGCGGGGAGCGGCCGGGGGCGAGCGTCGCTGGGTATCCCGCAGGCCGAGAACACGATGGCCACTGTCACCCCGACGCAGGCCGAGCGCCGACGCGTCACCGCTCGACTACCGGTAACTCGACGACGAACCGGGCGCCTCCGCCGGGCCGGTCCTCGACCCATACCCTGCCACCGTGGAGGCGGACGTGCTCGTCGACAAGGGCCAGGCCCAGGCCTGTCCCGTGGCCGCTGCTGCGGCGACCGGCCGCCCTACCTCGGGCGAAGCGCTCGAAGATCCGCTGGCGCTCGCCCTCGGGGACGCCAGGCCCGGCGTCCTCCACGGCAACGCGGACCACATCCACTCCGGACTCGACGGAGACCCTCACCACGCCCTCCCCGTAGGTCTCGGCGTTCTCGATGAGGTTCGCCATCACCCGCTCGAGGCGACGCTTGTCAGCCGCGACGACGAGGTCCAGCGCCGCGGCATCGACGTCGACGGGGATCTCTCGGTCGAGGCAGGCTCTGAGGGCGTGGGGTACCAGCTCGCTCAAGCGCACCCCTTCCGTGGACAAGTCGGCGGCGCCCGAGTCAGCACGTGAGATCTCGAGCAGGTCTTCCACCAGCCGCTGGAAACGGCGAAGCTCTGAGGCGAGGAGATCCAGTGCCGAGCCGGCACGTTCTGGCATCTCGTCACGTCTTGCCGTTAGCACTTCGAGCGAAGTGGCCAACGTCGTGAGGGGGGAACGCAGCTCATGGCTGACGGCGCTGGCGAAGCGCGCGTCTCGCTGCACCCGCTGACGGAGGGCATCGGTCATCTGGTTGAACGAGTCGGTGAGCACGGCGAGGTCGGCGTCGCCCCCGGCGTGCAGGCGAACGTTCAAGCGACCCTGCGTCACCGCCGCGGCCGCTGCTGCCACCTCGCCCAGCGGCTGCAGCACCCGTCTGGTGGCCCATCGGCCGGCGGCCGCGCCTGCCGCCACCGTCACCGCCGCGGCGACGCTCAGAGAGGTGCGCAGCACCTGCAGGGTGCGATTGAGCTCGCTCAGGGAGGCGACTTCGAAGTAGGCGGCGTCGACGGCTGGGAGGGGCACCCCCACCGCGAGCCGTGGAACGCCCTGGAGCCAGAAGCGCTGACGAGCCGGCGCACCGTCGGCGACCTGGCGGCGGAGGGCCAAGGGAAGCTCGTCACTGCCGAAGGCCAACGATGAGGCGGACCAGCGGCCGCCGCGGAGGAGCAAGGGATGTGATCGGGCGGGCAACTCCAGCGAGGCGAGCACCCGAGGGATGTCGTCGGCCTCGAAGGTCAAGGCTCTGCGCACCAGGTTGGCGTGGACGTAGGCCTGTCGGACCGCAGAGCGCTCCCTCTGCGCCAACAGGTATCGTTGGGCCAGCTGGTAGGTCACCCCTGCTGTTGCAACGGACACAGCCAGCGCGCCAACGACGAATCCCAGCATCACTCGTCGGCGCACGCCGAGGCGGTGCCTTCGGTTGCCTTCGGCAGAGGGCGGACGGGCCACGTCCCTCACGCCTCAGGGCTGCAGCTTGTAGCCGAGGCCGCGCAAGGTGACGATGTGACGCGGGTTGGCGGGGTCGCGCTCCACTTTGGTCCGTAGGCGACGCACGTGCACGTCGACGAGGCGTCCGTCACCGAAGTAGTCGTAGCCCCACACGCGCTCGAGGAGCATCTCGCGGCTGAGGACCCGCCCGGCGCTGGCGGCGAGCTCGCACAGGAGGCGGAACTCCGTCCTGGTGAGCGACACCTCCTGGCCGGCGATGCGGACGATCCCCGCCTCAGGAAGGACCTCGAGGTCCCCGAAGGTGAGAAGGCCGGGATCGTCACCCCCGCGCACTCTGCGAAGCAGCGCACGGATCCGCGCCGAGAGCTCCTTCGGGACGAAAGGTTTGGTCACGTAGTCATCGGCGCCGGCCTCGAGGCCCGCTACCACGTCGTGGCTGTCAGAGCGGGCGGTGACCATGATGATGGGCACGTCGCTCGTGCGCCGGAGGGAGCGGCAGAGCTCGAAACCGTCGGCACCCGGCAGCATGACATCGATGAGGACGAGCTCGGGGGGCCGGCGGGCGAACGCCTCGAGGCCTGCTTCCGCGCTTGCCGCCTCGTCGACCGCGTACTGCTCGTCCTCGAGCGCGAGGCGCAGCGAGGCGCGGATCCGCTCGTCGTCCTCCACGACCAGGATGCGGGCACTCACGTCCGAGATCATGCCGCGACGAGCGGCTCAGCCTCGGTCAGCCCCGTGCGGAGGGTCTTCATGCGACCGCAACGTCGCTGCATGAGCCTTGTCATCAGAAAGTGGAAAGGTCCTCCCGACGTTCGAAGGCGAGGTGAGGGGCGATCCGGCCAAGCATGTTCGGCGCGGTGGTGTGGACCTATTGGCTGGCGCTCGCGCTTCTCCTAGCCGCAGTGGGCTCCACGGTTGCCGCCGTAGTCCTGTATTACCGAAGGGTTGCCCTCCCGTCGTCGACCCGGCGAGTCCAGGCCCAGGAGCAGCCCGCGGCCTCCGACGAGCTCCAAGGGCGTCGGGCGCCCCGAGGGATGCAGAGATCCGGTTCCACGAAGGTTGCTCTTCCGCGCCATCACGAACCCAGCTCAGCCAACGGCGTAATCGCCCCGGCGCTCAGCACTGAGCCTTCGGGCGTGCTTCGGTGGGGGTGAGGCCCGACGACGAGGACCATGCCCCCCCGCCCCGACGGCGGCGTTCATCCCTTCGTCGGACCGTGAGAACCGGCCGGGGAGTGCAGGAGCGGCGCTGCTCCTCGATTCCAGCCGGCGACGATCGGTTCGATGATGCGCCACACTGCTCGGCCTCGTCACCGCGGATCGACAGGGACGCGTCACCGTCGAGGACGTCGACCAGGAGCCGGGCGTATGTCGACATCTCCTGGGGCACGAGCGTGCTGAGGTGTGGGAACGGAACCGCTCGGCATCCCAGGGGTCGCGGGCAACGCCGCCGTGCTCATCGCCCGCCGGTCAGCCGGGCGAGGTTCATCCCCGAGGAGATGAGCCCGACGTGGCTGAACGCCTGCGGGTAGTTGCCGAGGAAGGCTCCTGTCGTGGGATCGATCTCCTCGGGCAGCAGCCCGAGCGGTCCGGCCCTGGCGCAGAGCGCCTCGAACAGCTCGTGCGCCTCATCGAGGCGGCCCTGGTAGGCGAGGTTGTCCACGAGCCAGAAGCTGCACAGCACGAACGCGCCCTCGTGACCGGGGAGCCCGTCGGGGGACTCCTCAGGCAGGTAGCGGTACAGCAGACCGTGGCCGGCGCCCAGGCGACCGACGATGGCGTCCACGGTGGCGACCATGCGCGGGTGGCGGGGATCGACGACGCGCCGCAAGGGGAGCGCCAGCAGGCTCGCGTCGAGGCCACCGCCGCCGAGATGCTCGGTGATGGCTCCAGCTGCGTCGTCCCATGCATCGTCGACGACCGCTCGGCGAATCCGCTCTGCCTCGGCTCGCCAGCGCGTCCCGTCACCGCGTGGCCCGAGCGCCTGGGCGATCCGGGCGCCCCGGTCGAGGGCGACGTGGCACATGGCGACGGAGTAGGTGAACAGCCGTTCGGCGGTTCGGACCTCCCAGATGCCGTGGTCGGGCTGGTCCCACCTCTGCGCCGCCTCCTCCACGACTCCGACGAGCCGCGGCCAGGTGCCATCGAGGGACCCACCGGCCGAGCGCCACTGCCACGCGCAGTCGAGGATCTCGCCGTAGGCGTCGTGCTGGCGTTGTCCGGCGGCGTCATTGCCCCACCTGACTGGCGTCGAGCCTCGGTATCCCTCCAGCTCCTCGTCGTGGCGTTCGCACGGGGGCTGGCGACCGTCCACCGTGTAGAGCACACGGGCGTGACCGTCCCGTTCGATGGCGTCGAGCACCCAGCCGAGGAACCCCCACGCCTCGGCCTCCAATCCGACGCGGCGCAGCGCGTAGACGGCGAAGGCGGCGTCGCGTACCCACGCGAACCGGTAATCCCAGTTGCGCTCCCCGCCGATGGCCTCGGGCAGCGACGACGTGGGCGCGGCGACCAGCCCACCCGTTGGCAGGTAGTCGAGCATCTTCAGCGTGAGCGCCGATCGCCCGACCAGCGCCTGCTGGGGGCCGTCGTAGCGCAGATGCCGAAGCCAGCGGCGCCAGGCGTCGAGGGTCGACTGCAGCAGCGCCGGCACGCTGGGGACGCGGTGATGACCGCCGCTGCCGCTCCAGCGCAGCAGGAAGTCGGCACGGTCACCAGCTCGTAGGGCGACCGCGGACCGCAGCCCGTCGAGCGGGACCGTGGCCACCAGCTGGAGGTCGAGGTCGGGCCGGCGCAGCGGCGTGACGCGCAGCCCGTCCGCTCGTCGCTCGCAGGTGGCGCCACCGCGGGGCTCGACCTCGACTTCCAACCGGACATGCCCGTCGAGGACCACGACCGATCGCAACAGCTCGCCCCTCCCGGCGGGCGCGTCTTCGGTGAGGTCCGCACCGGCGCGGAGCGTTAGGCAGTCGCTGATGCGCACCAGACCCGTTGACGAGCGCAGCTCGGTGGCGAGCACGCCGCTGTCGGGCTCGTACCGCTGGCGGCCGGCGGCGGCTTCGGCCGGGGCGAGACGAAACCCGCCGCCCCGTGCGGTGTCGAGGATCGAGCAGAACAATGGGTCGTCATCGAAGCGGGGCACGCACAGCCACGCCACGGTGCCGTCCCGGCCGACGAGGGCCGCTGTCGAGCCGTCACCGATGAGACCGAAGTCTTCGACCGGCAGATAGCCGTCGACCGGGGCCAGCGGCGCGAACGAGCTCGCCGAGTAGATAGGGCTCATGGGCGGCTCGCCACGGCCGCCGCAGTGGATGCCTCGGTGACGGCGCAGCCGGGCCAGAGGACCCCGGCGCCCAGCAGCCCGCTCACGAGTGACCCGGCGAGGATGCCGATGTTGCCGACGACGAGGCCGACCGCCACCCCCGACGTGCTGGATCTGGGCCGGGGGGTGTCACCGAGGGCACGCGGCATTGAGGTCGACTGCTAGGCCCGCCCGAGCGAGCGTCGGCGAAGGGCGCGGTAGAGAGCGAAGACACTCGCCCCCATGACCGGGACAATCGCCGCGTCATGCGCCCAGCGCACCGCGCCGTCGGCGGCGAGGGGAAGGTCGGCTTCGATCACGGCGATGCCTACGAGCGCTGCGCTGGGTACGAGTGCCAAAGCGATCATGACTCCTGCAGTCAGCACGGCGCGGTTGGCGATGACGAGTACGGTGCCGGCCGCCTCTCGAGGATCCCTCGACTTCCTCGAAGCTGGCCGAGCTCGAGTCACTGGCGAGTTCGGCGGACGCCGAGGCCGACACCAACGCCGTCGGCTCGCTGGTAGTCAGGGAGACCTCGTCGTCGCTGCCCGCACCATGGCGGGCGAGCACGGCGAAGAGCGCCGACAGGGATCTGTCCAATACCTCCACAGTCACCACGTCCCCAGGAGGCAGGACCGCCGCGTGCGGCTGCCGGCCGAGCGAAAGCGCGCCGCCGAAAGTGGACAGCTCCTCGACGAGGAGGCCAGCACGGTCAGTAGGGAGCGAGCCGGTAATGGAGCGAGGCACATCGTTCCCCTACCCCTCTCGTCGATTCAACAGTCGAAGGGGCGAGACAGCCCCAGGTGTTGACCACCCACAGAGCGATCAGCCGCCTGCTGGGTCCCTGACCGCCTCTCGCTCGGTGCCGGGGATGGCCGGGACGCCGGCGACGGAAGTGTGGTGCCCCGAGCCCGCCGCGCCGCTGGCGCGCTCCGCGAGCACCGCGTTGAGCTCCGCACCGAAGAGCAACGTCGCACTGAGCAGGTACAACCAGGCCAGCACCACGAGTGCGCCGCCGAGCACGCCGAAGACCGGGTTTCCTCCAAAGAGGGCGAGGTACAGCCGGAAGGCGAGGGACACGGCCAACGAGAGGACGCCTGTGAGGAGAGCCCCGGCGGCGTCGTGGCGCCATCCTCGGTGCACGTGTGGTGCGGCGTGAAGGACGAGCGTCGCCCAGCCCAGGAGCACGAGGAAGGCGACCGGTAGCCGGAGCCACTCCCACAGCGTCACGTAGAGCTCGTCGACGCCCCACGATCGCGCCAGGGCTCGCCCTTGCCCGAGCAGCGGGCCGAGAACGACCATCGCCAGCATGACCGCCGTGGCCACGAGCGTGCAGAGGACCAGGGCCAGTGCTACCACCGCTCGGCGCAACCGTGGCCTCGTCTCTTCGAGGTCGTGAATCTGCCCGATGGCCCGCAGCACGGCGCGCATCCCCCGGGAGGCCGACCACAGCGCCACGCCCGCGCCAAAGGTGAAGACGCCTCCACTCTGATGGCGGAACAAGTCCCGCACGGCGTCCACCGTGCCTGCCGCCCTGCTGGTGAGGAAGGTCCGGAGGAACTCCTCGACCCTTTGCTGAGCCTCCCTAGCCAGGTCGCCGCCGATGAGGCTCTGGAGAGATCCGAGCGCGGCGGCGATGGCCAAGAAGGCCGGGAAGATGCTGAGGAGGGCGAAGAAAGCGACCTCGGCAGCCAGCCCTCCCAGGCGGTCCTCCTTGGCACCGCGGGCCACGCCGCGCACCACGTCCACGGCACCGGCCGGTAGACGGCGCCGGGCAGTGCTGACCACCAGCCGCCACCGCCGTCGCCAAAGGGTTGCTCCCACAGAGGCAGCTCGGGCAATTCGCACGTCAGCCTTCTTCCCTGCCGCCCGTGAGCCGCACTCTCCACGACGGCCCGGCACCTATCCGGGGCGCTCAGCGCCTCCTGGCGAGGAGTCCCCCGACCACTATTCCCAGCAGCGCGCTCACGAACAGCGCCACCCACAGCGGCGCCGTTGTCTCTGGGATGAGGAAGCGCACTGTGGTGCTGCGCCGGTTCTGGGCGATGAAGACCATCATCACGACGAGCAGCACGAGCGCTGTCAGTTGGCGGAAGCTGAACGGAAAGCGGCCGTCGCCGTCTCGGGCCATCGCCTACTTTTCCTCCTGGGCCGCCTCCTCCTGGCGCCTGCGCTCGGTGACCTCGGCCTCACGGCCCCTGGCCTCGGCCTTGGCCGCCTCAGCCTCACGCTCGGCCCGGTCCTTTTCGACCTGAGCCTCACCCTCGCGCTCGAGGTCCTCGTCCTCGGTCAGGTCCGCGGCAGCCTGCTTGAGCCTGCCCTTTGCCTCCTCGAAGCTTCCCATCGAATCCCCTTTTCTTTTCTTCGGTCGTCGTTTTGACGGCGCGCTCAGCTCGGGTTGAGCCTCCGTAGCTCGTCCTTGATCTCGCCCCACAGCTGGTCGTTCTCCACGTCCGCGTCCCTGATCCGGTTGCAGAGCGCGTCAACGCGGTCGGCAGAGGCCGACTCGGCCCTGCGGAGACGCTCGAGCGCATCGCGACACCGCTCGAGCAACTGCTCCTTGGCCTCGGGAGCGTTGCGGGTCTGGACCTCATCGACGAGGCGCTCGCCTTGAGTACGCAGCTCGGCGAAAGCGTTCTCCGCCGCCTCCCGGGCGTCGTCCGCGCTCTCTGCGACGGTGTCACGGGTCGCCTCCATGTCGGTGTCGTCACCGCAAGCGACGGAAACCAGCGCAGCGGCGAGGACAAGCCCAAGGACCGCTCTTCTTCCTCTCACCCTCTTCTCCCTTCGTTCGAAGAACCGCGTCCCGAACCTGCCCGCGTTGGGTAACGACTCCGTGACCTCGACTTGACAATGCTGTGACAAGGGTCTGCGTGACCAGTTGTGACAGGCGTCTCGCCTCACCGGGAAGCTGGCCCCCCGCGGGGACGTGGTGGTCGCGGCGGTGGAGGTGGCGAAGGTGATGGTGGCGGCGGGGGCTCAGCCGTCCAGCCCGGGATGGTAGGGATGGTCAACGTCGGGATGGGGCCACGGTGCCTGGGGGTCGTCGTCGACGACGATGTCGTGGTGCGTGTGATCGCGCTAGTCGATGTGGTCGTTGTCGTTGATGTGGCCGTCGTGGTCGGCGTCGTCGTGGGGCTCGTCGTCGTGGGGCTCGTCGTCGTCGGCGAGACGGTGGTGGTGGTCGTCGACGAGGTGCGCCGAGGCGCCGAGGTAGGAAGGGGCGGAGGCGCAGGAGGGAATGGGGCCGGCGCAACGCCGGCCAGGGCAGAGACCATGAACCGGGACCACACCTCCGCCGGCCAGCGGCCCCCGGTGACGGCGACGGGGGTGGCGGGCGGGACCATCGGTGTGGCCGCCCGCGGGAAACCGATCCAAACGGCGGTGGCCAACCGCGGCGTGTAGCCGATGAACCACGCGTCGCCGTGGTTCTGGGTCGTTCCGGTCTTGCCCGCCGCCGGCCGGTGGATGTGAGCCCGTCGTCCGGTTCCTCGCTCGAGGACACCCTGCAGCACGTGGGTGGCTCGGCGGGCGAGCTCGGGCGCCAGCCGCTGTTGTGGCTGGAGTTTGGCCCGGTAGAGGATGCGGCCGGCAGCGTCGGTGACCTCGCTCACGAAGTGAGGGGCGAGATGGGCACCGTCGGCGGCGAGGGTCGCGTAGGCCGACGCCATCTCCAGGGGCGTGACCTCGTTCGTCCCCAACACCGCCGAGGGCACCGGCACCAGCTGCGATGTGATCCCCATGCGAGCAGCGGTGTCGACGACGCGTTCGGCGCCCGTCTGGGTGACGAGGTGGGCATAAGCGGTATTCACCGACCGGTGGGTTGCCGACGCGAGCGTCAAGGAGCCGTAGTGGCGCCGGGAGAAGTTGCGCACCTTCCACGTGCCCGCCGGGTGGGGGATGCTGATGGTGGCGGGGGCAGGGAGGCGGGCTCGCCGCGAGATGCCCTGCTCGAGGGCGGCGACGAGGGCAAAGGGCTTGAACGCCGATCCCGCCTGCCGCCTCGCCTGTGTCGCCAAGTTGAAGCGAGAGCCGTCACCACCTGAGAAGAAGCGAAGGCCCCCCACGAGGGCCCGGACGGCACCCGTCGCCGGCTCCACCGCGACCACGGCCGCATCCGGCCCCCCGTCGGGGAGCACCTCGGCTGCGGCGTCTCGGGCCAGGGCCTGGAGACGCGGGTCGAGCGTCGTGCGGATGGTCAGCCCACCACCAAAGAGCAGCTTCCTGCGCTCCTCCACGGTTGCACCGAACCTGGCATCGTCGAGGATCAGGCGCTTCACCTCCTCGACGAAGTGGGGCGCGGGGTAGACGCCTTCGTGGTCGCTGCGGACCTGCAGAGGAGCGGCCGAAGCAGCGCTGGCCTCCTCGGTCGTGATCATCCCCAGCTCGGCCATGCTCGCCAGGACCTCGGCCCGCCGTGCCTGTGCCCGTGCTTCATCGACACGCGGGTCGTACAGCTCGGGGCCTCGCACGACACCGGCGAGAAAGGCGCTCTCGGCCAGGCCCAGGTCGGCGGCCCGTTTGCCGAAGTAGCGGCGGGCCGCCGCCTCCACGCCGTAGGCACCGTTTCCGAAGTAGATGGTGTTGAGGTACTGCTCGAGGATCTCCTCCTTGGAGTACCGCTTCTCCGCCTCCCGAGCGAGCACCACCTCCCGCAGCTTCCGGCGTAGCGCCTGGCCGTCGTCCAGGTACGCGTTCTTCACGTGCTGCTGCGTGATGGTCGAACCGCCCTGCTCCACGGCGGCCGCTTCGGTGTTGCGAAGAAGAGCGCGGGCGATGGCGCGGAGGTCGATCCCGGAGTGCTCCCAGAAGCGGCGGTCCTCGGCGGCGACGATGGCCTGCCGCAGCGCCGGCGACACGCGGTCGAGGGGGACGGGGACGCGGTCCTCGCCGCCGTGCAAGCGGACCAGGAGCGATCCGTCCGCTGCCTCGATCCTGCTCGTACGAGGCTGCCACTTCGCGTCGGGTAGCTCGACGCGGTATGAGCAACCAGCCAGCACCGAGATGGCGCCGACAACCGCCATGTTGGTGAGCGCGGAGCGGGCTCTCACCTCAGACCGCCGGCGCAGGCGCCGGCGAGGTCCCACGGGCGAGCACCACCGAACGGACGGGGGCTGGCGAGAACCGTGGAGCGATCTCCTCCCCCCTTCGTCGGAGAAGGTGCCGCGCCCGTCCCCCGAGCCCGTCGCCGGCGGCGAGCATCGCTACGGGCGCGGAGCCGGCTTCCTATTGCGGCCGAGACTGGCGGCGGCTACCAAGGCCCAGACGAGGCCGATGACCCCGCCAACCATGAGGACGACACCGACAACGTCGAGGTCGACTCCGGCCACCGTGGCGGTCACTGCAAAGCGCAGGATCGCTCCAACGGCAAGAAGCACGATGCTTATCCCTATTCCCATGGCCGCATCGTTCCCGGTGTCGGGGGGCTGGATGCGGGTTCACGGCACCTGTAACCGAAGAGTCATCACCCCGTCGCCTTCGGCCGACTTCGTCATGAAACTGAAACCGAAGAGGCGGCTCATCGCCATGTGCCGTCGGTAGGTCTGCGTGACGTGACGCTGGACGAGCTGCTGGACCGGCTGCTTGGGTGCCGGAGGGGTGGTGCGCTGGGGGATGCAGCTACCGGTCGTCGCGAGCGGCGCTGCCGAAGGCGGGGGGGCGCGATCGTGCCGGCCTCCTCGCGGTTCTGGTCTCGGGTGAGGCCAGGGGCCAGGCCGGCGAGCCAGAAGGGGCCACAGGTGCGACCCCTCCTCCTCATCGTCGTGGCGGCAGCGCACCTCGTCTCCGGCGGCTGCGTGGTCATCCGGGAGAGGACGCCAGCGCCCTCGACGGAGGGTACGACGAGTGGCCAGGGCAGGGCGGCACCCCAAGCCGAGCCCGCCCCCCTCCGTGCGTCGTCGGATCGCCGACTCCTCGGCAGCCTCGGGTGGGCCCTGCTGTCACCAGAGGTGCCGAACGCCGTGGTCGAGATCGACCAGCTCGGCGGTGCGAGCCTGGAGCAGGAAGCGATCGAGGCCTTGGAGCGGGCATTGCGAGCGCACGGCGGCAAGCGAACGGTCGACGTCGTGACCGACAAGGCGGAGGCGACCGAGGACGTGTACTCGCTCGAGGACCTGGTCAGAACCAGCCGGGAGCACCGCGATCACTCTTCCGGGGGTGAGACGGTTGCCCTCCATGTCCTGGTCCTTCCCGGTCGGTTCCAAGTCGAAGGCGTCCCCGGTGCTGCCTTCCACGCGACCGCGATCGCTCTCTTTCCCCGGGAGATCGAGCGGGTGCTCCCCCCGGGAGCTGCCGTTGGCGCCTTCGAAGCTGCTGTCGCCACTCACGAGCTCGGCCACACGTTCGGTCTGGTGAACCGTACGGGCGTCGGCGACTTTCACGAGGACCAGGACCACCCCGGGCACACAGGCGACGAGGACTCGGTGATGTACTGGGCGGTCGAGAGCCCGTCGCTGGCGGAGGTCTTCCGCGCCGGGCCGCCGAGCGACTTCAACGACGCGGACCGCCGGGAGATGGAGCGCATCCGCCAGCAGCGCCGTCCCGAGCGCTGAGGGCGGAGGACGCGTCGTGCCCCTCGTAGATCGACCTGGCGTACCGCGCCCGGCGATTCCAGATGGTCGAGCCGGCCGCCTCCGCGGCCGCCATCCCGCCTCCCCTTCTACGATCTTGGCCAGGCGGGCCTTCGCCGTGGGATCGAAGGTCGTTGCGCACCAGGGGATCCCGAAGTTCGCAGCATGCCCTCGGCCCAGGAGTGACTCGTATGGACATCGACGTCGTGCTGATCGTCCTCGGTGCGACTGTGCTCGTTTTCGGGCTCTTGTCCCAACTGCTCAAGCGGCTCTTCCTGTCCATCGCGCTGGCGTCGCTGGCCCTGGGCGTGGTGCTCGGGCCCGAGGTGCTCGGCGTCATCGACCCCGTTGCGACCGACGACGCCCGCCATCTCTTGAAGGAACTGACTCGGGTGAGCCTCGCCATCTCCCTCACTGCGATCGGCCTGCAGGTGACGGGCGCAGACGTCAAGGCCAACCTCGCTCCTGCCGGGCTGCTGCTCACCTTCGGCATGGCAGGCATGTGGCTCATGACCTCGCTCGGAGCCTGGCTGGTGCTCGACCTCCCGCTCTGGGTGGCACTGCTCCTCGGTGGCGTCCTCACCCCAACCGACCCCGTCGTCGCCTCCGCGCTGGTGACGGGCAAGCTGGCCGAGACGAACTT
>JALYHF010000080.1 GCA_030776745.1 Actinomycetota bacterium
GCGCCGTGGGCCATGAACGAACTTGCGGACAGCGGTGCGGTCGACGTGGACGACGGTAAGAGACGCCGAGTCAAGGTCGTCACCAGACAGCAGCAGCAGCAGCAACTCGGTGTGGCCACCGCCGAACGGCGGCGGGGCTCGTCGAACTGCCCCACGAGGCGGATCACCGGCGGGCTCGGCGCGAATGCTGGAAGAACGCGGCGCCCACCGCCATGGCGAGGACCAGCAGGAGGTACAACGGCCACCCCCCGCTCAGCACGAGGAACCCCGCCACCAGCACCTCGGCGACGAAGAGCAGAGTCGTCACGAACCAGATCACGAGAGGTGTCAACACGGCCGCCACCCCACGGGCGCCGGACAACGGCCACAGCACCAGCAACGCGCCCAGCGCCACCAGGGGCACCAGCAGAAGGGTCTCGTCGCTGACGTCGGCGTTGTGCACCCAGATCCCGAACGGGACCAGTGCGGGAAAGAGCAGCGCCCCACCCGCGGCGACCGCGATCCGCGCTGGAGGTCGCCGGCCACGGTCGGTGCCGGCGTCGTACAGGCGCATGGCGCTCACGGTCGACGCCGTGAGCAGGGTGCCGACGCAGCAACAACAGGAGCAGCACGCGTTGGCGCAACAGCAGCTGGGAGTGGCGACGCCCCCGGGCGACCAGGGGTCGTCGAACTGCGTCGCCAAGCGTCTCATGGGGCGTCCACCGGGCAGCAGGCCGGGCACCAGGGGGCCTTCAACAAGGTGCCGTCGGTCGTCCGCCAAGTGGACAGGTCGATCGCCACCGTCCGGTTGACCAGGCCGGTGTGGCCGGCGGCCACCTTTTCGATCTCGCCGGCGATGACCGCGGCCAACAGCCCGGGACGCTGCGTCGCCGCCGGACGGGGAGGCGGTCGCTCGTCACCCCAGCTGGGCCACACCCGCATGACCAGGCACGACAGGCAGGCGGTGTCGCCTGGGACCACCAGGGGCCCCAGCGACAGGGTGTGGTGATAGGCGGCGTCGACCAGCAGGTGGGCCACGGATGGACCGGCGGTGGCCAGGCCGGCGGTCTCGCCCAGCGTCGCCGTGGTACGGACGTAGACGACGAGCGCACCGGGCCCGTCGACCAACTCGGCCGAGGCCAGCTGGGCGGCCACGCCTTCGGCCACACCATCCACCGGATCACCCGACCAGACCAGCGACGTCGTCAGCAGGCGGCCTGGTGCAACGATCTCGGGCCGGAGGGCACCGAGCATCACCAACTGGTCGAAGATGCCGGCGCCGGCTGCCGGCGGCGGCGGGCGCACCACCGGCGGCGCCAGCAGGGCGCCGGCGAGGTCGTCGGGCACGTCCTCCAGCGCGAACAGCTGGTCGGCCCCTCCACGGATTATGAACGTGTCGCCGTCCCGGGTGAACGACCACGCCGGGTCGACCACATAGTGCGTGCGCACGTCACCACGGTAGGCCTGCCGGCGTCGTCGCCGCCGTCGGCTGGGCGCCGGGTGGTGGATCACCATGCAACCGCGGGGACGAACGGCTCCGAACACGTGCAGGAGGAAGCCCCCTTGCAGACCTTCCTGCCCTATCCCGACTTCGAGGCGAGCGCCAGGGTGCTCGACGACCGGCGTCTCGGCAAGCAGCGAGTCGAGGCGCTGCAGGTCCTGCGCGCCCTCACCCGTGCCGAGTACGGGTGGAAGCACCATCCGGCGGTGCGGAAACTCGGACGGTGACCCCCCGTCGCAACCGCTGGCGCCGAACGGGTCACCTCCGAGGTCGCCGATCTCGGGGCCCAGCCGGCGAACGCCGGCCGCCAGCCTTCATCGCGTCAGCGGGTAATCCTTGTGGAAGCACAGGAGTAGCATGCGAGGAGCGAAGGGAGCGATGGCATGTCGTCGACAGAGCCGTACGAACCTGATCCGGCATCCGCCGCCATCAGCGCGGCGTTGGATGACCTGATGGGCCCGGCCCCCGAGGAGGTGGTCGAAGAGCAGGCGCAGAAGCCTGCACGGCCACCACTCGACTCCGGTGTGGAGGAGGAGCTGTACCGGCTCAACTCCATCCGCTACGGGGCCTGAGGAACTGACGCCCTTGGCGACCGCTGAGGCTCGAACGCTGCACACTGGTCGAGATCCCAACGCTTCAAGCACGCTCATGAGGCGGAGAACGCTCGGTCAGGCCTCCAGATCTCGCACCGTCCATAGCAGCCAGCGA
>JALYHF010000081.1 GCA_030776745.1 Actinomycetota bacterium
TGACCAAGACCATGGTGCGCCCGCCGGCGGAGCCGGTCACGGGCTGGCGCTACTGGCAGCTCCGACCCGGAACCGTGGAGCTCCGCTCCGTCACCCACAAGAGCCATGGGTGGAGGCCGGGCCAGCCTTTGCGGGCGGCGTGTCGGGGTGGCGGGCACCCCGCCCCCGACGAGGGCTGCAGCTGCGGCATCTACGGGTCAGAGGACCTCGAGTCCCTCCGCCAGCACGGCCTGTGCCTGGTCCCGGGCGCGCTGGTGGTCGGCCAGGTGGCCCTGTGGGGCAAGGTGGTGGCCGACGGGCATGGCTATCGGGGCCAGTACGGCTACCCGGCCACCCTGCAGCTCGTGGGGGAGACGGTCAGCGCCGAGTCGCTGGCAGCCGTGCTGGACGCGCTGGGCGCCTACGACGTGCCGGTGGGCACCACGAGCATGGACCACGCCGTGGGCGAGGTGTCGGCGACCATCCTGGCCCTCCAGGCCATGTCCGGGCACCCGGGCGTCAGCTGAGCCGCCGGGCCACCTCGTTGGCCAGGAGCCGTCCTCGGGCAGTCAGCGTCACCCGGTCGTCGTGCTCCTCGACCAAGCCGTCGAGACCGCTGGTGTCCACCGCGCCGGCCGGCACACCGTGGCGCGTGCGGAGGGCCAGCTGCAGCGCCTCCCGGCGGCGCTCGCCCGGAGCGAGCACCTCACCCGCCGCCACCGGTGAACGTCCCTCGGCCATGCAGGCGATGTAGCGCTCGGAGGTGGGCACGTTCCACCAGCGCCGGCCGGCCACGTGGGAGTGGGCGGCGCAGAAGATCTCCCGGTAGTCGCCCTGCGACCAGTAGAGAAGGTTGTGGCGGCACTCGTGGCCGGGCTCGGCCAGTTGAAGATCTCGTAGGAGCGCAGGCCGGCGGCGGCCAACATCTCGTCGGCCAGCAGGCACTTGTCGGCCTGGTCGTCGTCATCTCGCTCGAGCCCCGGCCCCGCGCGTTGACGGTGGAGCCGGGGACCACGGCCTGGAGGGTGCGCTGCCAGTCCGCGAGGGACTCGCCGGCGCCGCCGTGGATGAGGTCCACGTTGCAGGACGCGAACCCGGCCTGGCCGGCCAACGCCACCGCCCGGGCCACGGCGCCGGGCCCGTGGGCCCGGCCCAGGCCGGCCAGCACGTGGGAGACCATGGACTGGGCGCCGACGGACACCCGCGTCACGCCCGCCGCCCGGTAGGCGGCGAACAGCTCGGCCGACACCGTTTCGGGGTTGCACTCCACCGTGACCTCGGCGTCGGCGGTGCGGCGGACGGCGGCCAGAACGGCGGCCAGGGAGCCGGCGGGCAGGAGCGACGGCGTCCCACCACCGAAGAAGACGCTGGTAGCGGGGGGCAGGTCGGCCCCTTCGATCTCCGCCACGCACGCCGCCGAGTAGTCGGCCATGAGGTGGTGGCGGTCGGTCCAGGTGGCGAAGGCGCAGTAGTCGCAGCGCCGGGAGCAGAACGGGACGTGGACGTACACGCCGAACCCGGCGGTCATGGCTGCACGCTACCGAGGCCGAACGCGCTGTCGCCGCTCAAGATCACGTGGCGACACCGGCCACCGGCACGACGCCAGCCTGGCCTCGCCTGGCAAAGGCGCGACGACGAGTTTCCGCTGCTCTCGACCCAAGATGCTGCCGATACCCGCACGATGCGTCTTCGCACCACCGCGTCCCGCCCACGGGCTGCCCCTGCACTTCGGGTCCTGGTGGCGGCAGTGGCGTTCCTGGCCACGGTCACGACGGCCGCTCCGGTCCGCGGCGCACCCCCCGAGAGCGGCGGAGGCGGACGAGGGCCGGACGGGCCAGGTCGCTCCTCGAGCCGCTGGCGTGACGCCGACCGCGACCGCATCTACGACGACCTCGAGGCGGACCTGGCCCGGCGCGGGGACGACGAGCGGGTGCCCGCAATCGTGGTGTTCACCACGCCGGTGAGCGACGAGGACGTGGCGAGACACCGCAGAGACCACGGAGACTTCCGGCTCAAGGCCCGGTTCGCGACAGTGAACGGCTACAGCGCCGAGTTGACCAAGGGCCAGCTCAACGCCCTGGCCCGACGGTCCGACGTGGTGCACATCGAAGCCGAGGCCAGGGTGAAGGCCAGCATGAGCACGGCGCGGGCCTCCTACGGCGTCGACAAGGCGGTGGCCGACTTCGGGGTCAGCGGCGACGGCGACGGCAACAGCCGCTCCTACGGTCCGGCCGACGTGGCCACCTGCGTGATCGACACCGGCATCGACGCCGGCCACGTCGATCTGGACCAGGGACAGGTGGTCGGATGGAAGGACTACGTCAACGACAAGGCCAGCGCCTATGACGACAACGGCCACGGCACGCACGTGGCGGGGATCGTGGCGGGCCAGGGCGACGCCAACGCCGCCTTCCGTGGGGTGGCGCCGGGGGGCGCGCTGGTGGGGGTGAAGGCCCTGGACAGCGCCGGGAGCGGGACCTCCACCGACATCATCAGCGCCGTCGACTTCTGCGTGGCCAACCGCGACGCCCTCAACATCCGCATCGTCAACATGAGCCTGGGATCCGACGGATCGTCGGACGGTACCGACGCCATGTCGCTGGCCGCGTCCAACGCCTTCGACCAGGGCATCCTGCCCGTGGTGGCCGCCGGCAACGCCGGACCGGCCGCCTCCACCATCGGGTCGCCGGGGGCGGGCGCCAAGGCCTTGACCGTGTGCAGCATGGCCGACACGGGTGAGAGAGGCTTCTTCGTCTCGTCGTTCTCCAGCCGGGGCACGACGGAGGACGGCCGTACCAAGCCTGACCTGTGCGCGCCCGGTCACCGCATCACCGCCCCCGGTGCCAATTCCGGCACCGGCTACGTGAGCTACTCGGGCACGAGCATGGCCACCCCCTTCGTGGCCGGGGTAGCGGCCCTGATGCTCGACGCCAACGCCGCCCAGACACCCGCTGAACTCAAGGACGGATTGGTGGCGACCGCGGAGGACCGCACCGCCACCGGCATCGACTCAGACACCGGTGGCGGCCGCCTCCGGGCCTACGACGCGCTCAAGAGGGCCAGTGGGCTCAGCGGCAACGGGCCCGATGCGCCTGATGGCCATCTCAGCGGCACCCAGTCGCTCGCCGGCACCGGTGCCAGCGACTCGTGGAACCTCGACGTGACGAGCGCTGCTCACCCGATCGCGCTCACCCTGATCGTGCCGGGTGCGTCCGCCACCCGTGACTTCGAGCTGAACCTCTACGACCCGGCCGGCACCCGCGTGGCCCAGAGCCAGACGCCCGACCGGCAGGAAACCATCGGCGCCAAGCCCACGGCCACCGGCCTCTACAGGGCCGAGGTCAAATCGGTGACGGGCAGCGGGGAGTACCAGCTCGACT
>JALYHF010000082.1 GCA_030776745.1 Actinomycetota bacterium
CTCCAGACCCGCAGGCGACGTCCAGCAGCCTGTCCCCTGGTCTCAATTCAAGCCAGTCGAGGAAGCGCCGGTGCTCCTCGGCGGTGGACCAATTGTTCTGGCCGATGTCGTCGCCGTACGCATCCCGACGAATCTCGGCGTAGACGGGGCTATCGAAGCGACCGTAGGCCTTGCTGTAGTGGTCGTTGTCATGGCCGGCCCTTAAATCCACCGCGCTCCCTTCCCAGGGTGGCACTGAACGAAGCCCGGACGGGCCTCGAGCGCCTCCGGAGTGCGAAGACTAGATGGAGAATCGGAAGGCTGCCCCGAACGAAGGCTTCAGGCAGGACGGCGACTTGGATGGGCCTCTCTCGACCGCCGGCGGGTTCGGCTGACGCCGTCAAGGCGCCCGAGTCCGGCACCACTGCGGCGCGAGGTAACGCGCGGGCATCGGGGGACTGCCATCGAATGGCTTTGTGGCCGAGCCACCCGCTTCGGCCTGATCCCCATTGAGGCCAGGTGAGGAGCGACGCCCGTCGTCCTAGCCGCCACCGATGAACTGAGGAGGCTTCCCTAGGACTCCTCGCGGAGGTCCAGAACCGCCCCGTTCTTGAATCCCGTCTGCAGGAGGGCCCACAGCTGACCGGCGACCTCGTCGGGGTCGCTCAGCTGACCGCTTTCGTGGAGCTCGATGAACTTGTCCCGCTTGGGAAAGTCCTCCTGCTTCGTCTCCCGGATCTGGTGTTGCATGTCGGTCGCTACCACTCCGGGCGCCACGGCAACGACCTGCACGCCTCCCCGCTGGTCCTGCTCGGCGCCGACGTCGCGCACCCATTGGTCGAGGGCGGCCTTGCCAGCGCCGTACGAGGACCATCCGGCGCCCACGAGGCTGGCGGCACCTGAGGAGAGCATGACGAGGTAGCGCTCGGCGTCGACGTCCTTGGCCGCAGCCAGGAAGGCATGGCCGAGCACCTGCCCGGCGGCACTGTTGAGCAGCACGTTCCGGGTGTACTCCTCGGTGTCCACCTCTCCGGCGAAGCCGATGGGCTGGACCGAGCCGGCCGCGTGCACGAACACCACCCGCTCACCGGAGAAGCCAGCCAGCTCTCGCTGGAAGGACTCGGCGACCGTGGACCACGACGCCGGGTCGGAGAGATCGGCCTCGACGTGCTCCGCACCGGGCGCCCCTCGGCGACTGATGTCGATGATGCGAGGATCGTCCCAAGGCACGTTGTCGGCGAGGGCCTTGCCGATGCCGCTCGACGCCCCGGATATCCAGACGAGGGTGTTGCTCATGCCACGAGCCTACGACCGGGCCCGGGTTTCGGACCGAGAGCCCGCCGCCCGGTCAGAGCTGCCCGCCGGAACGGCAGGGAGCCTGGCCCGACAACGGGCCTCGGTTCGCCGAGTTGCCCGTGGTGCAGGCAGGGAGTTGGGCGGCTGAGCGCTCACCGTCCGCTCGCCACGCCTCAGCCGCCGTCGCCGAGCTCGATGCGGGCCAGCCACAGGCCCGGCGCGTCGACCTCGGCCGGGGTGGGAAGCTCCTGGTCGGACGCCCACAGCCGAGCGAGCGCCTCCTCGCCGGCCCGCTCCACCACGCCGTCGACGAAGCGCCGGCCCCGCTCATGGGCGGGCTGGCGCAGCCCCATCCCGAGCAGCCGGGCCACGTAGCGGTCGCCCCACGAGGCCTCGGCCCGACGCCGGCGCACCACCTCCTGGAGGGACGGGTAGCTCGAGAGGAGCCGCCCGCCGATCCCGTCCACCACGTGGCCCACCCAGCCCTCGACGGCGGCGGCCAGGGCCTCCAGCCTGGCCACCACGTCGGCCTGGGCCGGTGTCTGCACGGCGGCCAGCACCGCCTCGGGGTCCCCCAGGGCGGCCCGGAACGACGTGGGGTCGGCCGGGTCCAGCGCCTCCAGCTCCTCGGCCAAGGCGTCCGGCGCCACCTGGAAGGCCTCCACGTAGCGGCGGAGGAGCGAGCCCAGCTCCCCCCGCACGTGGGGCAGGCCGAGCACGGCGTGGTGGGCCACGTCCTGCAGGCAGGCCCAGAGTCGGACCTCGTCGAGCGGCAGCCCCCACTCGCCGGCCACCTCGTCGAGGTTGGCGGGGACGATCGAGAGGCGACCGGAGGGTGGGCGCGGCAGGGGCGGGTCGTACTGGCCCAAGGCCCTCCGGGACAGCTGGCCCATCATCCAGCCGAAGATCAGCCCGTCCAGGACGGAGGGCGCCAGCCCGGCGGGGCGGTGCCCGGGATCCGGCGGGCGGCCGCCGGCCAGCGAGCGGGCCAGGGCCTCCAGCAGCGGCCGGTGGGCGTCGAGGGCGCGCAGGGCCCACTCCGCCCTCGTCACGGCGGCGACCACGAGCGGCGTCTCAGCCGGAGCGGCGGGCAACGAGGTGACGCCGGCAAGCCGCAGCTCGGCCACCCGACCGAGCTCTCGGAGCTGGGTGACGTCGGCCGGCTCCACCGGCGGTTCCGGGCGCCCCCCTCCGGCTACCCATGCGGCGACCCGCCGGGCCACGTCCCAGTGCACCGGTCCCTCGGCGTCGGCGATGCCGGCCAGCTCGGCGAAGAAGGGCAGACGCTCGAGGGGGTTCGAGCCTTCGACCGGGCCTGGCTCGCTCACGCGTGCCACTGTACGACCGGCCTCATGGCGCCCACCCCAGGCGGCCGTTCCCTCCTAGCATCTGCCGCCGTGGCGCCCCGTGTTCACCGCGTGATGGGGATGATGGCCATGATGGCGCTGCTCCAGCTCGTGGCCCTGGCCACGGTGGGGCCGGGCGACGGCCAGCAGGCCCGGCGGCGGCTCACCGCCGAACCCGGAGCCCTGCCCGGCTGGACGGCACCGCCCTCCCCTGCCTCGAACGCAGCGCCCACCGCCATTCCCACCACCCCGACGGCGGTGCCGGCGGCCCCCGCCGCCGTCGTCACGCCGCCGCAGCCGCCGGCGCAGGTACCGGCGGCGAAGGGCAACTCGGCCAGGACCACCGCACCCGTGGTGGCCGACGACCCGGCCGGGCTGGCTCGGCAGCTGGCGTCGGCCGAGGCGGCCGTGGCCGATCCGGCCACACCGCCCGGGGAGCTGGCCGCCATGGCGCACCTCCAGCAGCTGATCTACCGCAAGCTGGTGGCCCGGCCGGAATGGAAGCCCGACGTGATGGCCGCCATCCCCGCTCCGTTCGTGGCGTCGGCCGAGGCCAACTTCACCGCCGCCGCCAAGCTGCGGTCGATGATCAAACGCCCAAAGGAGAAGCTTCCTCCGTGGCGGATCGTCGCCCCGGCACCGCCGGAGGAGCTGCTCGGCTACTACCTGCAGGCCGAGAAGGCCAGCGGGGTCCCATGGCAGTACCTGGCCGCCATCCACCTGGTCGAGACGCGCATGGGCCGCATCCGGGGAACGAGCTCGGCCGGCGCCCAGGGGCCCATGCAGTTCATGCCGGCCACCTGGGCCGCCTACGGCAAGGGTGACGTCAACAGCAATCGTGACGCCATCAGCGCCGCCGCCCGGTACCTCCGTCACAACGGAGCCCCGGCCGAGATGCGCAAGGCCTTGTGGAACTACAACCACGACTACCGCTACGTGGACGCCGTGACCCTGCACGCCGAGCGCATGAAGGCCGACCGGCGCGCCTTCTTCGGCTACTACCACTGGCAGGTGTACTACTTCACGGCCACCGGTGACATCTGGCTCCCCGAGGGCTACGGCTCCTAGCCGGCAGGACTCGCCGGCCGCCCATCACCACGGGGGCTGCTCCATGGTCAGTTGCGCCCCCACGTCGTAGACGGGACGGCCCTGGCCGTCGGCCCGCACCGACGGGTGGAGCCGGTGGGGGGCCACCTGGCGCTGGTCGAGGATGTGGTCCACCTCCGTCCCCGCCAGCACGGCGGCGTCGGCGATGAGCCGGCGGTGACAACGCCACCACAACGTCTCGGCACACATGATCGCCGTCGGTGGGGAGGACCCGAGGCCGGCCAGGAGCCGGTGGAAGGCCTGGCGGAAGGCCTCGGTGTCCATGTGGTCGGCATAGGCCCGGAAGCTGTCGTTGCGCCACGCCCCGTGCCGTGACGCCGCGGCCGGGCGCCGCCGCCCACCGAGCTCGTCTCCCCACCACTCGAAGGCGACGCCGAGGGTCGGCAGCGCCTGGGCGAGCGCCTCCCGGTCGAGGTGCGGCTGGCGGCGCGAGCGGGGGTAGCGGCGAACGTCGACCACCCGCTCCACGCCGAAGGCCCGCACCACGGCGGCCAACTCGGCCGTGGAGCGGGTGCCATGGCCTACGGTGAAGAGCGCCACGCTGCCGTTTGTAGCCGCCGTCTCGGCCGAGGACCAGCGCGGCGCCCACGATGCCGACCATGGAGCCTCCCCTCCCCCGCACCGGGTTCCCGGTCACCGAACGGTGGGCGTACCTGAACCACGCCGGCATCAACGCCCTGCCAGTGGCCGCCCTGCTGGCCATGGAGCGCTGCGCGTCCGAGGCGGCCGCCCACGGCGGGGTGGCCCACCCCGACCACGCCGCCCGGGTGGAACAGGTCCGGGAGGGTGCCGCCCACCTCATGGGGGTCCCGGTGACCGACGTGGCCTTCGTGAAGAACACCACCGAGGGCCTGGGCTTCGTGGCCAACGGGCTGACCTGGTCGGAAGGAGACCGGGTGGTCATCCCCGACCTCGAGTTCCCGTCCACGCTGTACCCCTGGCTCGCCCTGCGGGACCTCGGCGTGGTGGTCGACCTGGTCAGCCCCGTGGGGGTGGGGCGCTGCCTGCCCCTCGAGTCCTTCGCCGAGGTCATCGGCAGCGGCGTGCCTCCCAAGGTGGTCGTCACCAGCTGGGTGCAGTTCGGCCGGGGCTGGCGGACCGACCTGTCGGCCCTGGCCGCCCTGGCCCACGACGTAGGCGCCCTGCTGTGCGCCGACGTCATCCAGGGTCTCGGGGTCGTCCCCGCCGAGCTCGAGGCGTGGGGCGTGGACTTCGCCATGGCCGACGCCCACAAGTGGTTGCTCGGGCCCCTGGGTGTCGGCGTGCTCTACGTGCGAGGCTCCTGCCTCGACCTGCTCCGGCCGCTGGAGCCGGGCTGGGCGTCGGTGGTCCACCGCGAGGAGTGGGAGAACCTCGAGCTGGTGTGGGACACGGGGGCCCGCCGCCTCGAGGGTGGATCGGCCAACGTCACGGGGATCCACGCCCTCGGAGCGTCGGTCGAGCTGCTCCTGGGCGCCGGGCTCCCAGCCGTGTGGGCCCACGTCTCGTCGCTGTGCGATCGGGCCTGCGCCGGCCTGGACCAGGCCGGGGCCGAGGTGCTGAGCGACCGCTCCCCGGAAGGGCGCTCAGGGATCGTCACCTTCGCCGTCGAGGGCCACGACCCCACGGCGGTCGTCGACGCCCTCCGCCAGGGCGGCATCGTGTGCTCCCCCCGCGGCGGCGGGATCCGGCTGTCCCCGCACGGCTACAACACCGCCGAGGAGATCGATTCCTTGGTGGCCGTGGTCTCCGAGCTCGTCGCCGCCCGGCACTGAGGGCGATCGCTCAGCGGGGCCGGACCTCCCCGGAACCGGTGACGGCGCTGGCCACGGCCCGCGGGCCGCCGGCGTAGACCACGGAGCCGGAGCCGCGTACCGACACGTCCAGCTTCTCGGAGGCGGTCACCTCGACGTCGCCGCTGCCCTCGACCGTCACCCGTACCGTGCGGCCGGCCAGGTCGAACAGTCGGGCGTCGCCCGATCCCGACACCTCGACCTCGACGGCGTCCGCCGTGCCGGAGGCCCGCACGTCGCCGGAGCCGCCGATCGACACGTCGAACCGCGTGCCCCTGACCCCCTCGGCGGTGACCTGGCCGGAGCCGCGCAGCTCCACTGCCTCCAGCAAGGGAGCCACCACGTCCACCTTGATGCCGATCCGGGTCGAGTAGCTACCCCTGGTCCCGATGACGAGGGCGCCGTCGACCACCTCGGTGGTGACGAGCTCGAGCAGGTTGTCGTCGGCGGTGACGGCGACGGCCGGTTCGTCGCCGACCCGGACCCGCACGTCGGCCGACGACAACACCGTGACGCGGGAAAAGCGGGTCACGGGGCGGGTCTCCGTCCTGGCCGTGCCCGACCCCTCCCGCACCTCGCCCGAACGCGTCACCGTGGTCTCCGTTCCCCGTGTCGTCCCCGGCGCCTGGGTGGTGGTCACCGGCTCGTCCTCGGACGGCGCGTCCCGGTCCTCGTGCCAGCAGCTGGCCACGAGCAGGACCGATGCCACCAGGAGCAGGAGGTGGCCACCAAGCCGGAGCTCCCGGCTCTTGGCCACGATGCCGCGCAGGCGCACGACCGGAACCGTACGCCGCCACCGCCACGCCGTCCCAGCACAGGGCGGGCTGGCCAGGCGGCGGCCACATTTCCCCCGGGGGGGCTTGACCTTGGAGCCAGCTCCAGGGTTTATCCTCGCTCCATGGCCCAGCTGACGGTGTCCAAGCTCGCCGACCAGGTCGGCACCTCGCCCGACACCCTGCGCTACTACGAGAGGATCGGGCTCCTGCCCGAGCCCGACCGCAGCGCGTCGGGGTACCGGCTGTACGGGAACGAAGCCGTGGAGCGGGTCCGCTTCATCAAGCGGGCCCAGCGGTTCGGTCTCCGCCTCGAAGAGATCGGCGAGCTGCTCGCCATCCGCCAGCGGGGCCTGTGCCCCTGTGGCCGCACCCGGAGGCTGCTGGAGGCCAAGGTCGCCGAGCTGGACCAGGAGATGGCGGCCTTGGCCAAGCTCCGGGACGACATCTCCCACATGATCGTCGACCTCCCCGTCCAGGAAGGCGACGGCTCGCAGTGCGGGAGCGACCTCATTCAGATCCAGCGGGCCCGACCGGCCCGTACCCAGTGAAGGAGAACGACATATGAGCACCATGGAACAGACCTGCGGCTGCGGCTGCGCCCAGATGACCGAGGTGACCAAGGCCGCCGAGCCCTGCGGCTGCGGCTGCGAGTGCTGCGGCACCGACGCCAAGGACAAGGACAAGGACAAGGACAAGGAGATCGCCGAGTTGCGGGCCTTGCGTGAGTCGGTCGACCGGCGGCTGGCCGAGCTGAGCTGAGGGAGCGGAGAAACCAGAGGAGCCCGGCCGCGGCGGGCGGCCCTGCTCCTAGCGCGACTCCCCGCCAGAAGGGGTGCACCTGATGCCCAAACGAAAGCGCACGTTCGAGGTGCTCATCGAGGCCAAGCTCTCGGTGCAGGCGTTCGACAAGGAATCGGCACGGCGCAAGGTGGAGCGCGCCCTGGGCAAGGGGCGGACGGTGGACACCGACGTCACGGCCACCGGAGACGTGTGGATCTACGACGCCAGCCCGGTGATCCCGATCGTCGGCGGCCGGCGGGGCTAGCCCGATGCCGGACTCCAGGCCGGAGGCGCGACCGGCTCGCTACTGGCGCGACGAGATCCTCCAGGTCCTGCACTGGCTTCGGGGCGAGGGCTTCGACCAGCGCATCACCGCCGCCGCCCTGGAGCGCTTCTTGGGCCTCGACCCCTCGGTGGCCAGCGGGCACCTTGACGCGCTCGTCCAGGAGGGGCTGGTGGAGCCGACGGTGGGCGGCTACGTCCTCTCGGAGGAGGGCCGGGCGCGCGGCCCGGAGCGGGTGACGCCCGGGGAGGAGCAAGCGCTGCCGCCACCCGCTCGCGTTGCCCGGGGTGGCCCGGGCCCGTAAGAATGGGGCGACACCTGCGCTGATCGGAGGAGGTGAGCCATGGCCAGGCGGTGAACGAGCAGTGTGACATCGCCCGGTCGGGCGACCACCACCGCTGGTGCCGGTCCCGCTGCTGCGCCGCGGCTCTCCTGAGCCCTGGCCTCGCCGGAGGCCCCTGCGGTCCCTCCCGTCGGTCCGGACCTCGTGCCGGCACCGGCCTGACTGCACAGGAGAGCTCCCTTGCCCACATCCCTCGCGGCCTCCGAGGCCGCGGCCCCCCCCTACCTCGAAACCCTCCAGGCCGTCATCACCGACGTGGTCGCTCCGCAGGCGGCCGACGTCGACCGGCTGGGCGCCTATCCCCGCTCCGCCCTCGACGCCCTCGGGCGCTCCGGCCTGCTGGGGCTGATCAGCTCCCCGGAGGTGGGCGGCATGGGCCACGCTCACCGGGCGGCCAGCCTCGTCGTCGAGGAGCTGGCCCGCCACTGCGCCTCCACCGCCATGGTGGTGACGATGCACTACGCGGCCACGGCGGTGATCGAGGCCGGCGGGGCGAGCGACGTCCGCCGGGAGATCGCCGCCGGGCGCTTCGTGGCCACGCTGGCCTTCTCGGAGGCGGGGTCCCGGAGCCACTTCTGGGCCCCGCTCGGCACGGCCACCGCCTCCGACGGCCAGGTGCGCCTCGACGCCAGGAAGAGCTGGGTCACCTCGGCCGGCCAGGCCGATGGCTACGTGTGGTCGAGCCGGCCACTGGCAGCCGAGGGGCCAAGCACCCTCTGGCTGGTGCCGGCCGGCTCGCCGGGGCTCGAGGTGGCGGCGCCCTTCGACGGGTTGGGCCTGCGGGGCAACGCCTCGAGCCCCATGACGGCCGAGGGCCTCCGGGTGCCGGCCGAGGCCCGACTCGGGCCCGACGGCGGCGGGTTCGACCAGATGATGGGCACCGTGCTGCCCTACTTCCAGCTCATGAGCGCCGCCTTCTCGGTGGGCACGATGGAGGCGGCCTCGGCCAAGGCTGCGGCCCACGTGGGGGGCACCACGCTGGAGCACCTGGGCCAGGCTCTGGCCGACCTGCCCACCGTGCGGTCCTACGTCGCCCGCATGCGCATCCGGACCGACATGGCCGCCGCCCTGCTCGACGACGGTCTCAGCGCCCTCGAGCAGGGCCGAGACGACGCCCTGCTCAGGGTGCTCGAGGTGAAGGCGGCGGGCGCCGAGGCGGCGACCGAGGTGACCGATCTGGCCATGCGGGTGTGCGGGGGGGCCGCCTTCGGCCGCGAGGTGGGCGTGGAGCGTCACTTCCGGGACGCCCGGGCGGCCACCGTCATGGCGCCCACCACCGATGCCCTCTACGACTTCATCGGGCGGGTGGCCTGCGGGCTGCCCCTGTTCGGGTGAGGGCCGCCATGCCCACGAGCACCGGCACCCTCGTCCTCGGGGCGGTGGCCTACGACCCCAAGGTGGTCACCATCTGGGAGGGCTTCAAGGAGTGGTTCGCCCGGGAAGGGCTGGCCTTGGACTACGTGCTGTTCTCCAACTACGAACGCCAGGTCGAGGCCCTGGCCGCGGGCGGGGTGGACGTGGCGTGGAACTCCCCGCTGGCGTGGGTGCGAGCCCGCCGCCTGGTCCGGGCCCAGGGAGGAGAGGTGGCCGAGATCGCCATGCGGGACACCGACCGCGACCTCACCTCCGTCGTCGTGGTGGCGGCGGGCTCCCCCGTCGAGACGATCACCGACCTGGCCGGCAGGACGGTTGGAGTGGGCGCCGTGGACTCTCCCCAGGCCACCCTGCTCCCACTGCTGCACCTCCGCCAGCTGGGCCTGGTCCCGGGCCGGGACTTCGAGGTCCGCCACCACGACGTGGGGGTGGGCAAGCACGGCGACCACGTCGGCGGCGAGCGCGACGCGGCCCGGGCCCTGGTGGCGGGCACGGTGGACGCCGCCTGCATGATCGACGCCAACCACCTGCTGTTCACCCACGAGGGCACGTTGGCGCCCGGCTCCACCCGGGTCCTCACCCAGACGCCTCCCTACGACCACTGCAACTTCACGACCACCCGTGCCGCCCCCGCCGCCCTGGTGGAGCGGTTCGGGGAGCTGCTGCTGTCCATGTCCTACGAAGACCCCCGGGTGCGCCCACTGCTCGACCTGGAAGGGCTCACCTGCTGGCGCCCGGGGAGGACCGAGGCCTACGCCGCCCTGGAGGCGGCCGTGGGCCAGGCCGGGTTCTACGACGAGGAAGGCAATGTCACCGCCGCCGACTATCGACCTTGAGGGGCTCGGCCTCGACCGGGGCGGCCACGTCGTGCTGAAGCACGCCCTGGCCGGCCTGGCCACCGGTGAGCGCCTCGAGGTGCGGGGGTGGGCCCCCGGCCTGGCCGTGCACCTGGGGGCGTGGTGCCGCTCGCAGGGCCACGGCGTGGTCTACCCCGATCCCCCGGCCGCCACCGGGCGCCCCCCGAACGGGAACGAGGCGACCGCTGGGCCGGTCGCCTGGGTCGTGCGCGGGAGCGCCGTGGGAGCCCGATGGCGAGGGGCGGAACGGGCGGGCCGGGCCGATCCCACACTGCCCGGCGCGGTGGCCGAACGGCCCTCCCCCACGTGGGGCCTGGCCGCCCGGGGTGCCCGGGTCGAGACCGGTGGCCCCCAGTTCAGCTTCCCCCTCGACGCCAAGGCGACGGTGTGGACCGACGACGCCGCCCGCATCTACCGCCAGGCGGCCGCCGCCCAGTGGGACCCCTCCACCGCCGTGTCCTGGGACACGCCCTTCGAGCTGGCCCCCGAGGTCGAGGCCGCCGTCGTCCAGGTCATGACCTACCTGGTCGAGAACGAGAACGCCGCCCTGGCCGTCCCCGCCCGCTTCCTGGGCCGGATCCACCCGCACTTCCGCGAGGTCGTGCAGGTCCTCGCCGTCCAGATCGCCGACGAGGCCCGCCATGTCGAGGTCTTCACCCGGCGGGCGCTGTTGAAGGGCGGCGAGCTCGGGCTGTCCAGCGCCGGGGGCCAGGCCTCGCTGCTCACGCTGCTCGAGGAGCCCGACTTCGCCCTGGCCCACTTCCTCCTCTCCGTCCTCGGCGAGGGGACCTTCCTCGCCCTCCTCTCGTTCCTCGAGCACCACGCTCCCGATCCCGTCACCCGCCGGGTCGCTCACCTGGCCCTGGCCGACGAGGCCCGCCACGTGGCCTTCGGCATGGCTCACCTCGGCCACGTCCTCGCCGACGAGCCGTCGCTGCGCAGCCGGCTCACCACGGCGATCCACCGCCGCCACGACGCCCTGGCCCACACCGCCGGGCTCAACGAGGAGGTGTTCGACGCGCTGGTCGTGCTGGCCGCCGGGTCCATGGAGCCGGCCGACATCGCCGAGGGCTTCGCCCGCGTGCAGGACCTGCAGGCCGAGATGGGCGAGGGTCGGCGGCGGCGGCTGGCCCGGCTGGGGTTCCCCGCCGGAGAGGCGGCGGTGCTGTCCGCCCTCCACACCCGCAACTTCATGTAGGGCCTGGCCCCCCGTGCCCGAAGAGCTCGGCGCCGGATCCCGTTAGGCTCCGGGCGTGCCCGACGACCCCGTGATCTCCGCAGTCGTGGCGATTCGGCCACCCACCTCCCCCCCGCCGTCCGGCCAGGAGGGCCGGGACTTCCCTGCCATCTCCAAGGTGAAGTCCCACCTCACCTCGGCCGGCTTCGAGGTGGCGGCCCCCCTCGGGAGGACGTTCACCATCGCCGCCCCCCGCTCCCGCTTCGAGCAGTTCTTCGGGGAGCCGCTGGTCGTCGACGACGAGGGGTTCCGGCGCTCGATCACCACCGAAGGCGGCGGACGGGAGCTGTCGCTCGACGCCTTGCCGGAAGAGCTTCGCGAGAAGGTGGAGTCGGTGTCGTTCCTGGCTCCCCCCGAGTTCCCCCTCGTGTCGGGCTGACACCCTCTCAGCCGGACACGGCCTCCAGTGGCGGCGCCGGCGCGTCCGGGGTCGACGGCCACCATCCGGCCGCCACTCCCGCAAAGACCGCCGCCCCTCGGGCCACCGCCTGTTCGGTTGCCGCCCGGAACACGGGCAGGGAGCTGGCCCCCGCCTTGGCCTGCATCCACGGGCGGCTCCGGCTGCCCCCACCGAAGACGACCAGCCGATGGGCCGGTCCCAGCAGGGTCACCACCCGGTCGACCGCCTCGATGGTTCGGCCGGCCAGGGCCGACAGCAGGCCCTTCCAGACGGCGCCGGGGGGAGCGTCGGGCACCGAGGGGGCACTCCCCGACTCGATGCTCTCGAGCAGGGCCTTGGCCTCGACCGCCTCGGCTCCTGCCGCCATCTCGTCCAGCTCCGAGAGCGACCGTCCGAGGGCTTCGCCGGCCGAGGCCAGGACCACCCCCGCCCGTGCCCCGCTGGCCAGCGCCACCCACCCTCGCCCGGCCGGTGCCACCGACACGGCCACCTTGAGCTCGAGCGCCTGGCCCGCGTCCGGTGGGCTGGGATGGCGCCGCAGCACCGTCTCCGCCGTGCCCACCGAGTTCACCAGGTCGCTCTCGCCGGCCCCCGCTCCCACCGCCCCGACCAGGTGGTCGTGGCCGGCGACGGTGACGGGGATGCCGGCGGGTAGGCCCGACCACTCGGCGCCCGGGGCCGAGACCCGTCCCATCACGCTCCCGGCGCCGGCGACCTCGGGGAAGGCGGTCAGCGGGATCCCGGCCGCCTCGGCCACCTCGGGGATCCAGCTCCGCCGGGCCACGTCGTAGCAGCCCGTACGGGCGGCCAGCGAGTACTCGGTGGCCTGCTCGCCACTGAGGTGGAGCAGGCACAGCTCGGGTACGCCCAGCCAGCGCCGGACCTGCGTGCCGTGGTCCACCAGCCAGCCCAGCTTGGCCACCGAGGAGACCGTCCGGAGCCGCTGGCCGATCTGCTCGGCCAGGCTGTCCCCGAACCGCTCCTGGAGGCGTCGGACGGTCTCGTCTCCCCGAGGGTCGTGCCAGGCGATCACCGGCCCGAGCGGCCGGCCGGCCTCGTCGTGGGGAGCCCCGCTCTCGGCCACCCCGGCCACGCCGACGGCGGCGACCGTCTCCCGCTGCGGGCCGAGGTCGGCCAGCACCCGGCCCACGGCGGCCCGGAGGTCCTCCACCGGCATCTCGACGCCCTCGGCGCTCTTGGCGAACGGCGTGGACAGGCTCGCCGACCCGCGTTGGCTGCCGGCCCGGTCCACCAGCACCGCCTTGGTCCTCGTGGTGCCGACATCGAGGCCGAGGAGGAGTGGTCCCTCGCTCGTCACCGCTGGTCGGCCGCCCGCAGGTCGAGGGCGACGGGCAGCGCCGTTCGACCCCAGCTCTCGAGGTCGTCGGAGCCGGGGGCCTGGTACTTCTCCAGCAACAGGCGACGAGCCAGCGCGTCCTCCTCCGTTCCGGCTGCCACCAGCCGGCCGGTGCCGTCGCAGACCTGCTGGCCCAGCCGCACCCGCACGGCGGGGTGGGCGGCGATGTTGCGCACCCAGTCGGCCCGCTGGCCGCCACCGGCCAGGAGGTAGAGGGTGGCCCCGGACCGCGCGAACCAGATCTCGATGACGTGAGGACGGCCGGTGCGCCGTCCGGTCGTGGCCAGATGGCAGAACTGCTCCTCCATGACGACTCCCGATGGGCCAGCTCCGCACCCGGTGCTTGACCGGGCGGCCGCCGGCATGTAGTCCTTTAGGCGGGCGGGGACGAACGAGCGGAGGATGGCGGCATCTCTACCCATTTCCCGCGGCGGTCCATCTGCGTCGTCACCGCACTGGCCGCCGTGATGCTGCTGTCCCCTTCGGCTCGGGCCGACCACGTCGGGCGCCAGCGCGACGACGTGCGGCGCCGGGCCGAAGCGCTGCGCCAGCAGATCGACCTGGCCCGGGCCTCGGATGCCAAGGTCGACGACGAGGTCGCCCGCCTCAGCCGGCAGGCGCGAGCCCAGGAGGCCAAGGCCGAGGCGGCCGGTCAGGCCGAGGGCGCGGCCCGGGCCGCCATCGGGGTCAACGAGCGCAGGATCGGCGAGCTGGCCACGCGGCTGGCCGACACGAGGGCCCGCATGGTGGACAGCGCCGTGGACTCCTACGTGCGGCCCCGGCCGTCGTTCCTCAACGTCGTCATGGACACCGACAGCGTCAACCAGGCCACCTGGGAGCTGGCGCTGCTGCGTTCGGCCCAGGCCAGCGCCCACGACCTGATCGACCAGTTCGACGCCGCCCGCCGGGACCTGGCCGCCGCCCGGGGAGACCTGGCGGCAGCCAGGAACGTGGCCGCCCGTCGCTCCCGTCAGGAGGCCGTCGCCCTCGAAGAGCTGGAACGCACCCGCGAGGGGCATCAGGTCGCCCAGCGCGAGCTGGACGGACGCATCGCCCGGCTGAACGCCGAGAGCGAGGCGCTGGCCGCCCAGCAGGACGCCATCGAGGAGATCCTGCGATCCGAGGCGGCCGCCCGGGAGGCCCAGCTGGCCCGCCAACGAGCCGCCCAGGCCGCGTCGGCCGCCCGACCGGGCGC